>DSCZ01000489.1 GCA_011048855.1 Desulfobacteraceae bacterium
CCGGTACTTCTGACGAAGCACATCACGAAGCAAAGCAGAGTAGTCACTCTCAATACGATCCCCGATCACCCGGCCCGCAGAGGCACCGATCATTTGCCTACGGTTCATCTGCATGAGAGTCAGGAAGTTGCGGTTTGCCTGGGAAAACGCCCCGGGATTTCCCTGACGGTCGATCTCGTGTACAAAAATCCCGTCGTTTCCACGATGAAAGATCAACTGGAAGCGCTGTTGGCTGCGCTGCAACTCGTCTCTGGCCCGGCTGAGACGGAACACGTCCAAGTAACCCACCACCAAGAGCAACAGCACCAGCAGGATCGCCCCCAGTACCAGCACCAGGTTGCGAGTGTAAACGGCACCTTGAATCAACTCCGACTCGTTGACGGAAGCATTCAGAATCCATCCGGAAACGGCGGACCGGCGGAAAGCCATGACTTTCAGGTCTCCGCGAAAATGATAGCGCTGAAACCCGTTTTTCTCACGAATGAGCCGCTGCATAAACGTTTCCCCGGAAAGGTCCTGCAACTGGAGAGATTTGTCCGGATGCCCGATATTGCGACCGTTCTGATCCGTGACGGCCACATAGCCCGTCTTACCGAAAGTAACCGGAACCAGAAATTTTTCCGTGAATCTCTCCCAATCGATGGATGTGCCCAAGAATCCCAGCAAGCGGCCTTCGGAATCACGTATACCCTGGATGATTACCATAATCAGGTGCCCGGTTACGGGAGAGCGCTCGATTTGCGAACTCAAGAGCAGTTCGAAGTTTCCGGCGGCAAAACGTTTCCAATAGGGGCGGGTCTTTAAATCCACCAGCACTCTTTTATCACCGGGATGAGAATCCGCGCGGATCAAACCGTCCGCATCCGCCAGAAAAACCGCTTCATAGCCGGGAACGGCTTTGAATATCTGTCGCAGACGGGAGCTCGCCCCAGCGGGATTGTTGTTCAGAAAATACTCTAGCGTAGGGGAAGTGGCCATGAGCCTTACGGTATTGAACTTTTCCTGCAGCCAGGCATCCACGGTCTCCTTTACTCCGGCTGTGATGGCACCCAGGTAATTGCGGGCCATGCGCCGGGAATCGCGAATACTCAGGTTGAAGTGAACCACCGCCAGGCTGAAAACCAACAGGAATATCAACACGCTGATCATGACCATGAGTTTGCGGTTGAATCTGCGTTCTTCAAGCTGCTTGTTTTTCACTGGCTTTACCGGCAGGTTTTACGAAAGAAATTATTATAGTCGATCCGGAAGACAGCGGCAAGGTTGCCATCTCGACTCCCGGTTGCTACAATCACGGTCTGGGAAGTGTCATCGGGAAGTGGACATGACCATAAAAGAAATTGCTTCGATTCTGGAAGCCCGGGTGGCCGTGGGCGCTGAGTACCTGGACCGGCAGGTTGAATGCGCCGGGGCGGCTGACATGCAGAGCGTGATCCTGGCCAAGGGCTGTTCCGGGATGCTCCTGCTCAGCGGGCAGCTTACACCCCAGACCATCCACTCATGTATTCTCAGTGATGTAACCGCCGCGGTCATGGTTCGGGGCATGGAACTGACCCCCGAAGCACATGACCTGGCGGCCCGGAAAGGCATGGTAGTGCTGACGGTCCCCTATACCCTCTACGAAACCTGCGGCCGCCTATACTCCACCGGTCTTCCGGGTGTAATGATCTGATCCTTAGGTTTTTCTTTTTGTTATTTCCGTTCAGCTACCTTTACTTTGGTATCGACTTCAAAATAGCGGTAGTTTTTGTATGCCTGCGTTAAGCGGTAAAATTCCACCTTACGGTACCCGAATTTCACGGCAGGCCCCCGCGCCCCGTAGGTTCGTAGTGAGCGGATTAATTCCTTTTCCCGTTCTTTCACTTCCCGGTCAAACAGATAGCTCTCTGAAAACTCCGTACTGGACGGGAAGCGCAGGCCCTTGCGTTCTTCCAGGTACCAGTGCTCCACCTTCAGGTCCAATTTAGCGGACATTTTTTTGGCGGCGGCTTCCAGGGCTGCGCTGCCCTCAACCCCTCGGGGGTCCATTACGATTTTCAATACCGAGCCGTTCTCCACGTCCACCCATACATTGCCCCGCGCCATGGGCCCTTCTCCTTCCAGCCGTGGCATCACCTCGATCATCGCGCAATGCCGCTTCTTTAACCGTTCCGTGTCCAGCAGCTTGTAGCGGTAGTTTTCGCGATTGTGCTCCCCCAAAAGCGTCACCGGCAGAAACACCGAATAATGGGCCTTGAAACGGGTCTCCAGCTTGGCATCCGGTTGATCGACCTTCTTCTTGTTCCGCCGCACCAGGCGGCGCTGTTCCGCAATCCCTTCTTTTTCCACTACCACCTGGTAGTCGTAATGCCAACGGCTTTCCACCGGTTCCACCCGCTTGCTTAAGGGATTGCGCTCCAGAACCGTTTCCCCCACCACCTCGGTGCAGGTAAAGCGGATAGCGGCTTTCTGAAGCTTGCTGCAGTATGCGGCCGTCTTTTCCAGCAGGGCCTGAAGTTTCGGGTCCAGGGGGTCTTCCGGCTCCGGTTCAGGCGCAGCACTGGATACCCGCGTGTAGTTGCGGGCGGTGTTTCCGGACAGGCGGTCCGTTACGGCCACGGTGAGGATGTAATCCCCCGGTTCCGGGAAATTGATTTTCATCTCAACGGCTGCTGATTCTTCTTCGGGGTGCAGCACTTTCTCAAATTCCAGTGGTTCTCCGGAAAGATTTTCAGAGCTTACTTTGATATGTACGTCTCCGGCTACGGCGCCGCTTTCCGCGGTCTCCCGCAGATAATCAGAGATGTTGAATTTAAGTATCCCCTCTTTCCAGACTGGTTCGGACAACTTCAGGGGGCGGATCTCCCGTGGTTTCAGCTTGCGGGCATAGACTACTTTCAAGCCCGGGCGGGAGACCTCGACCTTCAACTTCGGCTTGCCTGTGTCCGGAGTTCCGGGCTTGTAGGTCAGCACGTAAAAAATATCCGGCTGGGAAGCGGCTTTTTCAAGGGCCTCTTTAAGCTTGGTGGTATCCTGCACGTCCCCGCCCGTATCCTTGGCGATGCCGCGCAAAGCGGATTCCCAGGAAGAGAACACGGGAAACCAGCGCAGGAAATCGGAGTCCAACATCTCACCCTTGGCATCGGACAGGAACAGGTGGAAGGTGGCACCGGCGCCGACAAACAGGGAGCGCAAATCACGTATATGCACCGCCATATCCGTCCCCAAACGTATTTTGCGGTCGCAATCGTTAAGAAAACTCTTCAACGCCTTGAGGGTTCCTTCCATCTGTTCACCTGTATCCCCTCCACCACTGACGGACAAGTCGTTGAATATTCGACTCCCGCTGTGAAGCAGAGGGAGTCGTTCGTTTTGCATAAACACCAATGCCCATTTCTCCACATCAACTGAACGCAAAGCGTCGGCCAGGTTTTCAATCATCATGGGTCGAGCACGAAGGCGCCGCAGACGGTACTCTTCCAGAATGCCTCGGTAACACTCTTTAAAACGGTTCAAAGTAAAGGCTTCGGAAGTGGCTGGACCTGTGTAACTCAAATTCTCGTGAAAATCTTTGGCGCATCTTTCCAACTCGCGGATCAATAAAGTTTTTTCCGATTTCTTGCGATTCAGTTCTTCGGACATTTTTTGAAAAAAGGTGGCTAGTGTTTCTGTTTCTTTCTGCGGGTTTTTGATCGGTGTTACGTGTGATTCGGTACCAAGAATGATCAGGTCGCCGGGGCGGAAGATGTTCTCCAGAAAATACTCCCATGCTTTGGGCCAGTCCCGACTTTCTTCGTTCCACCATAAAAGAAAGAGAAAAAGACGCCCCCGTTTTTTTCCCGAAACGGGTTTTCCCGCTTCTGTTGCCGGGGATTCCGCCGGGGCCAGGGCGCGGCGCACCTCGCGGCAACTGGTGATGGTAACGGGTTCTCCGTTCTCTTTGAGAAAGAAATCCTTGCGCGTCAGGCCGGACACGGGATCTCCGCCGCTAAACACCCGCACCACCACCTCGCGGTTCACCACCTCCACCCGTTCCAGCACATCATCCTGGCCGACAAGGAGAGAAAGGCAAACCGCGACGACCAGTACAAGTGGAATCAACCGTATCAAGTATCTCATCTCAATATGCACCTAGGCGCAGTTACGCCTTTTATTCACCTCTTTTTTATTACTTTAAAGAATCTTGAATAGCTTCTCAAGATAAAACTAACCGAATTCTTCACAATTTCCCCCGTGAATATAATTAATTACCAAGATGATCGATAAAAACACAAAAATTACTCACGCCAAAGGCCAATACACCTGGATTGGTCCTCCACCTCTTTGTATGGTCTTATTTCTTTCTACAGCATTTGTTAATTTCAAACTTTTAATAAATGCACTGATTTGCACAGGGAACGAGTTGGACATATTTCTTCATAGAATAATCAGTGCAATATACATAATATGGGCGAGAGCAATTCGGCCCTATGCATGATCCGCCTGTATATGGATAAGCAATTAGGCAGGTCTTGCCTTGTGATGTACACCAAGAAACACACTGATCCTCAGCTGCAAAATCATCAAAACATATACAGGCTTCACCAACCCCTTCAACTAGTAAAGAAGTAAAAGCAGTAACAATACCAACAACCATAATGACCATTATGAGTTTTTTCGTTTTCATGTTTCCTCCTTGAAAACATGGATTTTTTTATTTACCAGGACCAGAAAATCCCGGTTATTCTTTGTCATGAAGTTGACGTATTGGTTATCGAAACCTGCAAAAGCCATTCTCTTTTTCAGTATTCCGTCGTTTGAGAATACATAAAGCAGGCTGCGCCATTGCTGTGTGCCCATCTTGATCCGGGTCTGAACGTACAGGCACTTTTCCGTGGGATCGAAAAAGGGATTGTAGAAGAAGGGGATCACTTTATCTTTGATTTCCGTTTCCCTTGATGCAAGTTCACGGTGATACGAATCCAAAGCTTCATTTGGCAGAAGCGATTTGTTGAATAATTGATCTCCCCTTCTGTTAATGACTATCATTCTTGAAGAGTATTGGTTGAATACGATTAACCGACCATCAACACAATAATCATAATGGCAACAAACTTGAAAAAGTTCTTCACCTGAGAACTGATTAGCACCATCCTGTTTGAAAAAAAGAAACTCGTTTTGAAAATCCTTGATCCAGTAGTAGTAAGCGTTCTCGCCCAGGTTTTTGAAAGCTATTCCTTTTTCCTTTACAATCGGGACCAACACTATACCAAAGGGAGAAATCACTACCTGGTCCACGAAGGGCACATGGCCCGGTCTCTTTATTAAGCTTCCTTGAGGATCAATATTTAACAATGACTGCATGACCGGATCGTATATATAAAGTCTGTTGTCCCGTCCGTACTTCAGAAATGCGGGGCGCCGTGTTTTCTTCACTTTCCACGATTTATAAGCTGAGTTGATGTCAATTGTATCCAGGAATTTGTATTCTCTATCCAGTTTTCTTACCTGGCAAAGGAACTTGTCGTAAAGATACACATTAGAATCATTTTCCACTGCAGCCGATATGGGATCCAAGTTGAAAACATTGTTCGCCAGACGGAGTGGGATGGTTCGAACATGTTTAAGGGGGATAGCGGGTTTTTCAATGATATTCGCCTTGGGGTTCTTGATTACCGTAATATGGCTTTGCGAGCCCGGTAGACACGCGGCCAACAAAAGAATGATTAGTACTTTTCGCATTTTTCCACTATTTTTGAAAAATCATCCTGGGTGAGCTCTCCGGGTTTCAGGTAAGCCACCTTGCCCTTTTCCGACACAATGATAGTCTGTGAGTGGGGCAGGCGCAGGCGGAAACGCGAGATGAACTGTCTGATATCTTCGGGAGAATACAGGGAGAAGTTTAACTTTACCTTCTCTCGAAGGTAAGCTGTCGCGCCGGGTTCATCAACCACGATTCCGAACATATCCATCTTTTCCCTGAATAACTCCGTAAATGCGTTCCACAGGGCGATGTTCCGGTCACAGGGGAACAGGGACGAGAGAAGATGAAAATGAATGACGGTTTGTTTATGGCTTCGCGGGTGATGTGGTTGCCCTCTTCATCAACCAATTCGAAGTAGTCAATGGCTTCATTTTTCAGCAGATAGGGAAGCGACTGACGCAACGAGTGGTTGATCGTGATCAGACGAACAATGGTGTAGGCGGAAACAATCAGCAGTATTGAAGCGACGATAAACAAGACGCGATTTGATTTGCTCATGGGTCACTGATCCCCTGTTTCCGGCGC
>DSCZ01000490.1 GCA_011048855.1 Desulfobacteraceae bacterium
AAATCGTACTCCCCGGGATATTGAGCCCCCGGCCGATGTAGCGCTGAAGTTCCACAGGAAGATACCCGGCGATTTCCTGGCATTCTTCCAGAACCGGGATGAGATTGACCTGTTTAGTCTTATAATGGTCGATCACATGGTCAACTCTCTCCATAATTTCCGGCGCGAGGTCTGGGTTCACCTTCCATAGATCTTTTGTAAAATTCATTTGTCACATCTCCGGTGTACTATATATTGGATCTTCTCGATGAAAAAAATCCCTTTTGACTTCAGACCGCATCGGCCTGGCTTTTCTCAATCCTCACGGCGCACACCTTGAATTCGGGGATCTTGGCCACAGGATCCAGTGCGGAGTTGGTAAGCAGGTTAGCCGCGGCATCGGCAAAATGAAACGGGAGAAACAC
This sequence comes from Desulfobacteraceae bacterium, assembly GCA_011048855.1. Next base: position 405 of record DSCZ01000490.1, read on the forward strand.
TGTACCCTCGACGGCCTTTTCCGAAATTGCAGCACGGGCGGTCAATTCCCCCCGTCTCGAAATCACCCGGACCGATTCTCCTTCCTCTATCCCCCACGTGTCTGCATCCGCGCGCGCCATTTCAACGAAACAAACCGGCGCGAGATTGTTCAGGCCGATGCTTTTCATCGTCATCGTACCGGTATGATACTGATAAATAACCCTGCCGGTGGTTAAATAAACCGGATAGTCCTCATCGGGTGTCTCGTCCGGAGGGATATAGTCAATTGCATGGAAAACCCCCATTCCGCAGGTAAACCGGTCGATATGCAGGCACGGCGTCCCGGGATGATCGATGTCGGGGCAGGGCCAGTGGATGCCGCCGTCTTCCAACCGCCGGTAATTGATCCCCCTATAACTGGGTGTGAGTTCCGAAATCTCTTCCATTATTTCATCCAGGCCGGAATAATCCATGCTGAACCCGAGCCTGGCGGCCAGGTCCTTCAATATCTTCCAGTCCCCCTTAGCCTCCCCCGGCGGTTCCACCGCCTTGCGCACAAGCTGAACCTTTCTCTCGGTGTTCACGAAGGTTCCGTTCTTTTCGGCGAACGCCGTCGCAGGCAGAACCACATCGGCCTCACGGCCCGTTTCGGTGAGAAAAATATCCTGCACCACCAGAAATTCAAGATTCCCGACCGCCTTCTTTGCATGATTTAAATCCGGATCCGACAGCATCGGGTTTTCACCGATCACGTACATGGCCTTGAGATCCCCGGTAAAAGCCTTTCCCATCATTTCGGTTGCTGTCAGCCCCGGTCGATCCGGCAGCTTTTCCACACCCCAGGCATGTCCGAAGCGTTCCCGGACAGCCGGATCAGCCACAGGCTGATACCCGGTGTAAACCGTTGGGAGAGCACCCATATCGCAGGCGCCCTGAACGTTGTTCTGCCCCCGCAAAGGATTCACCCCGCCCCCCGGCACACCGACGTTTCCGCAAAGCATCGCAAGGTTTGCAAGAGATTTCACATTATCGGTGCCGCTGATATGCTGGGTTATCCCCATGGCGTAAAGGATGGAAGCGGCGGGGGCGCCGGCATAAAGCTCGGCCGCGGCCGTTAAATCCCCGGCAGGAATACCGGTGATTTCCTCGACGTATTCGGGTGTGTATTTTTCAACCGCCTTTTTCATCTCATCCAGGCCCACAGTGCGGGCCTTAACGTAGTCCTCGTCATAGAGGCGGTCTCTGATAATCACATGGATCATCCCGTTTATCCAGGCTACATCCGTCCCTGGTGTCTGTCTGAGCCATATGTCGGCGAACCGGGTGATGGGAATCCTGCGGGGATCTATGACGATAAGCTTCGCGCCCAGGCGGGTGACCGCCCTTTTGACATACGAAGAAAGCACCGGGTGGTTCTCGGTCGTATTGGAACCGGTTATCAAAATAACCTGTGCTTTTTCGATATCCTCTATCGGGTTCGTCATCGAACCGCTTCCAAACGCGGCGGCAAGACCTGCCACCGTTGAAGAGTGTCAGAGACGCGCGCAATGATCGATATTGTTGGTGCCGATCACCGCCCTTGCGAATTTTTGCGCAATATAGTTTTCCTCGTTGGTCCCCCGGGCACTGGAAAGAACTCCTATGGCGTCCGGACCGAACTCATCCTTCACATCCCGTAGCCTTTTGGCAACAATTCCGAGTGCCTCGTCCCAGGAAGCCTCGCGGAACACCCCTTTCTCACGCACCAGAGGGGTCTTGAGGCGCCCCTGGTCATTGATGAAATCATATCCGAAACGTCCCTTGACACACAGGCTTCCATGATTCGGCCCGGTATCTTCCGCACCTGTGACCTTCACGACACGATTGTCTTTTACATGAAGGTCCATCTGACAGCCGACCCCACAGTAAGGACAAGTGGTCCGGACCTTCCGGATCTCCCACGGCTTGCCTGCGAAACGGCTGGGCCTGGCGATCAATGCACCTACCGGGCAGACCTGTACGCATTCGCCACAGAAAACGCAGTCGGAATTGCTGTAAGGGAAATCACCTGCAGTCACAATCTTGGAGTCCACCCCTCGGTAACCAAAAGAAATCGCCTGATTGACCTGAATCTCGTTGCAGGCCTGAACGCAGCGGCCACACATCACGCACCTGCTGAAATCACGCAGTATCAAATCGTTTTCTTCGACAGGATAACGCGTCGGGGACTCAGGAAATCTGACTGTCTCCACCTGGTATTCATAGGCCAGGTCCTGAAGCCGGCAGTCGCCGGAAACTTCACAGGTCGCACAATAATGATGTCCGGAGGCGAGCAGCAGTTCTATATATACCTTCCGGGCCTCCAACACCCTCTGCGAGTGGGTCTTTATCTCCATTCCGCCTGCCGCAGGCGCCGCACAAGAAGCAACCAGGTTGCGGGCGCCTTTGACCTCCACCACACAGACCCTGCACGCGCCGGTGGCCTCCAGCCCCTGGATGTGGCACAGAGTCGGGATGTGTATACCATGACGCCGCGCGCTTTCCAGAATTGTTTCGCCGGGTTTAAAATCAACCTTGATGTCGTCTATCGTAAGGAAATTTTCAGCGCCCATTTCCACTCCTGTGTCATTTTTACCAACAATGTCTCTGCAATGTGACTGTAGCGTCTATCGGGTCCTTCCAAGAAATGCACGCGCACTATAGCAGAAACAAGAGGGAAATTTAAAGCATTTTTAACACCGGCCTCCGTAGATGCCCGGGCGAAGTTTGACATTTTCCCGATGGCCACTATAATTCATTGGAACACAACAGCGCGGAACGACAAGTTTTCAGGAGTAATTTTTATATGGCCAAAAATTATTACGCCGTTCTCGAAGTCGGCAAAAACGCTTCCCAGGAAGAGATCAGGAAGTCTTACCGCAAGCTCGCCCGGAAGTGGCATCCGGACATCAACCCTGGAAACGCCGAGGCTGAAACCAAATTCAAGGAAATATCTGAAGCTTATGACGTCCTTGGCAAGAAAGAAAAACGAAAACTCTACGACGAATTCGGAGAGGACGCTCTCAAACAGGGGTTCGACGCCGACAAAGCCAGGCAATATAAGAAATGGGAAAATGTACGAAACCGGGCACAGACAAGCGGATCCGGAGGATTCGGACGCTATCAGAGCTATGAAGACATTTTTGGAGATCTGTTCGGCGCTTCAGGCCAGGGCAGTGGCTTCGGGGGATTCAGCGGTCAGGCGACCGTAGACGGGAGAGATCTCGAACACCACATGACGATAGATCTTATCTCCGCGCTGAAAGGTTTTGAAACAGAAATATCCTTGAAAGGCGCAAAGCCATGCACCGCATGCAGCGGTTCCGGCTCTGACCCTTCCGCCGCAAGAACCACATGCCCCACATGCGCCGGTTCCGGACGGTTGAATATAGCCGGTGGGCCCATGAACTTCACGAGAGTCTGCACGGACTGCGCGGGTCATGGAACCGTCGGCCGGCCCTGCCCTGCCTGTAACGGAACAGGGCGGGTTGAAGGAGTTGAAACGATAAAAGTCACGATACCCCCGGGTGTGCATGAAGGCTCGAAAGTCAGAGTGGCCGGTAAAGGGGAGCCGGGTTCCGGCGGCGGCAAACCCGGAGATCTGCTCCTGATGGTGCACATCAAACCTCACCGATTGATTTCCCGGGACGGCGACAATCTGATTATGGAGCTGCCGGTCACGGTCAAAGAAGCGCTCGCCGGAGCCTCGGTGAACGTCCCGACAGTGGACGGGGCGGTGAAGGTGAAGATACCACCAGGGAGCCAGTCCGGGCAAACCCTTAAATTAAAGGGAAAAGGAGCCGTAAACCCGCGAACGAAACATCGCGGGGACCTGATGCTGAAACTGGTGGTCAAAGTGCCCGGGTCTGCGGACGAGGAGTTGCTTCAGGCCGCCGAAAAAATAGAGAATTTCTACCAGGAAGATGTAAGGAGCAAAATAAAGTTGTAACACTCCCGCCGGCTCACGATCCGGAATGGAATTCAAGAACTCTATCGCGCAAATCCTCCAGGATTGCATCGAACTGCCGGCGCATCTCCAGCATTTGCCGTCTCATATGCAGAATAACCTGAACGCCGGAAAGGTTGACCCCCATCTCTTCGCAGAGAACTTTCGCAAGGCGCACCTTTTCCATCTCTTCGAGCGATAAATGCCTGGCATCCGAGCCCTGAAAGCATGTGGGGCAGATGATTTCTTCGTCTTCCAATTCGAAAAGAAACCGTTCCTCGACCTCGAAAAATTCAAGTGCTTCAGTCAGCGTCCAGAATTGTTTTTCCATATCCACCACCTCTGGTTTCGACATCTCCTAAAATATTCCGCTCTTCACTTTTGAACCGCTTTCGCCCATACCAGGCGAAGACGCAATGCGTTTCCGACCACACACACGGAACTCATCGCCATCGCTGCGGCGGCGAACACCGGGTTCAACAGGATACCGAAAAACGGGTAGAAAACGCCCGCAGCGACGGGTATTCCCATAGAGTTGTAAAAAAACGCCCAAAACAGGTTTTGTTTGATAATCCTCATTGTATGAAACGAAAGGCTTATCGCCATGGGGACTGCATTGAGATCCTCCCGCATCAAAGTAATGTCGCTCGCTTCCATCGCAACGTCGGTTCCTGCCCCTATCGCGATCCCTATGTCCGCAGCTGTCAATGCCGGGGCATCGTTTATCCCGTCTCCCACCATCGCCACCACCCGGCCCTCTGCCTGCAGCTTTTTTATTTCATCGGTTTTTTCTGCTGGAAGAACTTCGGCACGTATTTCCTCGATTCCCAGCAACGCTCCAACAGCCCGAGCAGTGGCTTCGTTGTCCCCGGTAAGCATCACGGTCTGGAGCCCCATCGACTTCAACCTGCGGACAGCTTCAGCCGCGGAGGGCTTAGGTTGATCCGAAAAACCGATCACCCCTATAACCTGCCCCTCCAGTGAAACCATAACGCTGGTCTTCCCTTCAGATGAAAGCCGTGCGGCCTCGTCGTCGACTCCGTTCATGCTCATCTCTTTAAGTTCCATTAAACGAGGATTGCCAAGAACGCATCGTTTGCCATCGAGCCCGGCCTCGGCGCCGAACCCTGAAAGGGCCTTGAATTCCTGAACCGGTTCCGGCTCGATCCCTTCCGCGCGTGCTGCGGAGACAAGAGCCCTTGCAAGCGGATGTTCGGAAGCGGCTTCAACCGAAGCTGCAACCCTCAGCAATCGTTCACGGGAGACACCCTCGGCGGGTATGACATCGGTCACCGCGGGCTTTCCCATGGTGAGTGTCCCGGTCTTGTCAAAAACCACCGTATTGAGTCTGTAGGCTTTCTCGAGGCTTTCTCCTCCTTTGATCAAAAGTCCGTTTTCAGCCCCCAACCCGGTCCCTACCATGACCGCGGTCGGAGTCGCAAGCCCCATCGCACACGGGCAGGCTATGATCAAAACTGACACGAAATTCAGCAGTGCCCTGGTAAACACCGGTTCGGAAACCACGAAATACCACACAAGAAAAGTCACGATACCGATTCCGAACACCACCGGAACGAAAACAGCTGCGACCCTGTCGGCCAGCCGCTGGATTGCGGCCTTCGAGCCCTGAGCTTCTTCAACAAGCCTTATAATCCGGGCCAGCGCCGTATCTCGCCCCACCCGGGTCGCCTCAAGCGTGAACCCGCCGTGTCCGTTCACCGTCGCTCCGAACACCTCGCTTCCGACTTCCTTGGCCACCGGCATACTCTCGCCTGTCAACATGGACTCATCGACTGACGAAGCCCCGGAAATCACTCTGCCATCGGTAGGGATTCTTTCGCCGGGCCGGACAACCACCTCGTCGCCGACAACAACCTCATCCACCGGAACCTCCATT
>DSCZ01000618.1 GCA_011048855.1 Desulfobacteraceae bacterium
AATATATCCAATCCAGCTGGTTGCCATCCAGAAATACCGGATGGAAACGAGTTGAAAGGAGAAGAGGGTTTGACAGGAGGACATCTGAGCAAGATCAAAACGCTTGAAGAGGCATGCAGGCTGAGGGAGCGGCTTGAAAAGGACGGCCTCAGCCTGGTGTTCACGAACGGCTGTTTCGACCTGCTTCATCCGGGCCATGTGCGTTACCTGGCCGCGGCGAGGAAAATGGGGGATCACCTGCTGGTGGCGGTGAACAGCGACCGGTCGGTCGTCAAGATCAAGGGACCCTCCCGGCCGGTTCAGCCCCAGTCCGTGAGAGCCGAAATGCTCTCGGCCCTTGAAAGCGTGGATTCCGTTATCGTTTTCGATGAAGAGACCCCGCTCCGTGTGATCGAAGCCCTGACCCCGGATGTACTGGTGAAGGGCGGTGACTGGAAGGAGGCAGATATTGTCGGGGCCGATGTGGTCAGGGCCAGGGGGGGATTGGTACGGAGCATACCGTTCGAGAAGGGGTTTTCAACCACGGCGATGATAGAGAAAATACGAGGGCTCTAATTCCTAAGGCTTCGGTTCAGGTAACGCTTCAAAAACTCGGCCGTATGCGAGCCGTTTGGGGAGTTCAGCAAATCCACCGGAGAGCCGGTCGCGACGATTCGCCCTCCGCGGTCACCTCCCTCCGGTCCCAGGTCCAGGATGTAGTCCGCGGCCGAAATCACGTCCAGGTTGTGTTCTATGACTACGACGGTGTTGCCTTTATCCACCAGGCTCTGAAGAACCCCGATGAGCTTGCGCACATCCGCAATATGAAGACCTGTGCTGGGTTCGTCCAGCACGAAGAAGGTTCCTCCTCCGGAGGCGCCCGCGAGTTCCTGGGCGAGCTTTATTCTTTGAGCTTCGCCGCCTGAAAGGGTGGGGCTTGGCTGACCCAGGCGCAGGTACCCCAACCCGATATCGCATACGAATCTGACGGCGCGTTTGATCCGCGGTACTGCGGAAAAGAACTCAGCCGCCTCTTCGAATGTCAGGTCCAGGACTTCGGATATATTTTTCCCTTTGTACTTGACCGCGAGAGTTTCCTCGTCGAAGCGCCTGCCGCCGCATACCTCGCAGCGCACGTAAACATCCGGCAGAAAGCTCATTTCCACCTTAAGGTTCCCGTGGCCGCTACAGCCTTCGCACCGGCCTCCTTTCACGTTGAAAGAAAACCGTCCGGCGGTGTATCCCCGCCTGCGCGCTTCCGGGGTGCCGGCGAAGAGTTTTCGGATATCGCCCAGGAACCCCACGTACGAAGCCGGTATGGAGCGGGGAGTTCTTCCGATGGGGCTGTGGTCCACTTCCAGGACGCGCTGCAGTTTTTCGCCTCCCTCGACCGCGTCCCAGGCGGCGGGCGGCTTTCCGTCGACGGGTGGGTGCTTGAGTGCCTGGTAAACGGTGTCTTTCAGCAGGGTGGATTTCCCGGAACCGCTGACACCGGTGATACAGACGAAGGTTTCGAGAGGGATTGCCGCATCGATGCTTTGCAGGTTGTTGGCGCGGGCGCCGCGTACCGTCAGAAACGGTTTTTCCCGCCATGGACGAAACCGGCTTGTCATCCGTCCGGTGCCGATGGATGCGCCGGTTACCGACAGGGTATTTTTTTTTAAATCTTCAATCGTCCCCCGGGCGACCAGCCGGCCGCCTTCCCCTCCGGCCGCCGGACCAAGGTCGATCAGGTGGTCGGCTGCACGCATGGTTTCCTCGTCATGCTCGACGACCAGGACGGTATTGCCCCTGTCCCGGAGCTCTTTCAACGAATCGAGAAGAACGGCATTGTCCCTGGGGTGGAGACCGATGGTAGGCTCGTCCAGGATGTAGCAGGCGCCGGTGAGGTTGGAGCCGAGTTGCGCGGCCAGCCTGACTCTCTGGGCTTCGCCGCCGGAAAGGGTGTCGCCGCTCCGGGCGAGTGTCAGGTATCCGAGACCCAGGCGGTTGACCAGGGACAATCTAACCAGGATTTCGGCGATCAACGGGCCGGCCACGGCTTCGTCCCTGGCCGTGAATTGGAGAACGGCGAGTCGTTCGCAAAGCTTTTCCGCCGGTTCCCCTACCATATCGTAGATGTTCATGCCTTCGATTTTAACCGATAGCGCTTCGGGCTTGAGGCGGCTTCCGGAACAGTCGGGGCATTTATGCCTGGATCCGGTTTCCGCGTTTCCGAGATCTCCGATTCCTTCGCAGCGTGGGCAGGCGCCGTGTGGGCTGTTGAACGAGAAGAGGCGGGGATCCATGGTTGGAAAACCACGGCCGCAGCCGGGACAAGTCCCTCGAGTGCTGAAAATTTCATCGTCTTTTTCGGGCTGTGCAACAATCAGAACCCCGTTCGCGCGATCGAGTGCCCGGGCGACGATTTTTTCGACCTTTTCAGACGGCAGGCGGCCGGCCACCAGTTCGATCGTGTGGTCATGGTATCGACTGAGGGTCATGCCCTCAACCAGCGGTTGCAGGCGGCCGTCTATACGAGCCTCCGAAAAACCGGAAGCCATCGCCTTTGCAAGTATTTCGCCGTGGAATCCCTTGCGGCCGGAAACGACAGGTGCCAGAATAACTCCGTTTTGGTTGCGGTACCTCGCGTCAATCCTCCCGGCGATAGCCTTTTCATCATGTGTTTCCATCACCCGGCCGCATCCGGGGCAGTGAGGCAGACCTACTTTGCTGAACAGGAGACGCAGAAAGTGATATATTTCGGTCAGCGTAGCGACAGTGGATCTCCTGCTTGAATGACTTATGCGCTGCTCAATCGCCACAGTCGGGGGAATGCCGGAAACTATATCCACATCCGGGCGTTCCATTACCTGTACATACTGCCGTACGTAAGGCGCCAGGCTCTCCAGATAGCGGCGCTGCCCTTCGGCGAAGATGATATCGAAGGCGAGCGAGGATTTGCCTGAGCCGCTGACCCCGGTGAATACCACCAGCTTGTTCCGCGGTATCGTCACATCCAGGTTTTTAAGATTGTGTTCCCTGGCCCCGCGGATTTCGATTCCGTTCCGGTGCATAAACGTGCCGGCTCCGGTTTTTTTTATTGAGTGACGCTTGTTACGGGGCCTGGATCCAAGGGCGGCTTTCAGGAATTTGCCTGTGCGGGACTCCGGAACCTGGCAAATATTTTCCGGTGTTCCCGCTGCGACAATCCGCCCGCCTCGATCTCCTCCTTCGGGCCCCAGGTCGATAACCCAATCGGCGCATTTGACCACGTCCATGTGGTGTTCAATCACAAGCACCGTGTTTCCGCCCTCCACCAACCGCTGAAACGAATCGAGCAGCGGCGGCAGGTCGTCCAGATGCAGCCCCGTGGTGGGTTCGTCGAATATAAACAAACGGCCGCCTCCGGTGCCGGCTGCATAACGGCTCAGCTTCAGGCGCTGAGCTTCCCCTCCGGAAAGAGTGTGAATAGGCTGACCCAGAGTCATGTACCCGAGCCCGGCTTCTGCAAGCGGCTTGAGCAGGCGCGTAACTGAAGGTGTATCCCTGAAAAAATCAATCGCCCGGTCTACAGTCATAGAAAGGATGCCGTGGATGTTTTCTCCGCGATACTTCACTTCAAGCACCTCCGGCTGGAAACGAGTGCCGTTACAGCCGGGACAGGTGACGTAGACATCGGAGAGAAACTGCATCTCTATTTTTTCAAAACCCTCGCCGGAACAGGTCGGGCATCTGCCCGCCGGGGTGTTGAACGAAAAATGCGTGGCAGTCAAACCGCGGTCTTTCGCTTCTACGGTGTCGGCCAGCAGTTTTCTGACCGGGTCCATCGCCTTCGTGTAGGTCAGGAGGTTCCCGCGGGGTGTCCTTCCAATTGGACGTTGGTCCACAAGTACAGCCCCGGAAAGGAACTCCACACCCTCCATCCGGTCATGGGAGCCGGGTTTTCCTTCGGCGTTTCCGGCAGCCCGCGCGACAGCCCTGTATACGATCTCTTCGGCCAGTGTCGATTTTCCTGAACCGCTGACTCCGGTAAGACACACGAACAGCCCCAGCGGCACCTGCACATCTACGTTATTGAGGTTATGCTCCCGGGCTCCGATGATTTTCAGCATCCGGTCTTTGACCGGCCGTCTGCGGGAACCAGGGACCGGGATGTATTTTTCGCCTTTCAGGTAGGCGCCGGTAAGGGATTTCCCGGCCTTTGACGTCGGCCCGGCATACATGATGAGGCCGCCGTTTTCCCCTGCGCCTGGACCCATGTCTATCATATAATCAGACTGCCTGATTATTTCCGGATCGTGCTCTACGACAAGAACGGTGTTCCCCTGATCCCTGAGGCCTCTCAAAATTCCTGCCAACCGGTTGTTGTCCGCCGGATGAAGGCCTATGCTCGGTTCATCCAGAACATACAGGGTGTTTACGAGTGAAGAACCGAGTGCGGAGGCGAGCGCTACGCGCTGAACTTCTCCGCCGGAAAGAGTCCGTGACTGCCTGTCCAGTGTGAGATAGCCGAGCCCTACATCCTTCAAAAAAGTGACCCTCCCGGCCGCCTGCTCCAGCACAAGCGAGGCTGCCTTGTCGCCTTCCGGCACTTCCAGCGTCTCGAAAAATTCGGCAGCTCCATCGACATTAAGTGCATACAGTTCCGCGATCGTAAGGCCTCCCACCCTGTATAAAAGGGCTTCATCCTTGAAACGGGTCCCCCTGCAGGATTCGCAGATTCGGTATGAGCGGTAGCGGGAGAGAAAGACTCTTACATGCATCTTGTATGTCTTGGTTTCAAGCCACTCGAAAAAGCCCCTGACCCCGTAATAGTCGGGCGTGCCGTCGATAACCGCCTGCTGCTGCAAGTCAGAAAGATGTTCGAAAGGGATGTCGACGGGGATGCCTTTGCGGAGGCAGAATTCAATCAATTCCCTGTATTCGCTCCAGATTTTCCCGGTTCCGTTGCCCCAGGGTTTAACGGCGCCATCCCGTATTGAAACGCTTCTGTCCGGAATAACCAGGTCCAGATCCACATCTATTACGCGGCCGAAGCCCCGGCAGGATTCGCAGGCGCCGATAGGGCTGTTGAATGAAAAAAGCCCGGCCGGAGGCCTGCGATAGGGAATATTACAGGCGGCGCATTCCATCCGGGTGGAGACAGGAATGCATCCTTTGGGCGGTATCCGTACTTCAGCACGTCCGTCTCCGTACCTGAAAGCCTGTTCCAGGGAATCGATGACGCGGCTGCGGAGGGCGCGTGAAAATCGCAATCGGTCGCAAACCACGACAGGAGGCCCCTCTGACCAGTCTTCCAAACCCTGCAGGCGCCCGTTGTTCCATAGACGCGTGAAACCTAGAGCTCCCAGCGTCGAAAGCAAGGTGTCATTCGATGCCCCGTTGGTTTCGTACTGGAAGGTTATCAGTATCTCAGCCCCTTCCGGGGTTTGGGCGATCCGTTTCCATACATCTTCAGCGGCGTCCGGCTGGACCGGTGCTCCGCATCCACGGCAATTAAGGACACCCAGCCTTGCATAAAGAAGCTTCACGTAATCGGTGAGCCCGGTCATCGTGCCAACAGTCGATCGGGAGGTGCGCACCGGATCCTTTCGATCGATGGCGACAGCGGGAGGCATCCCGGTCACCGAGTCCACGGCGGGCCTGTCCATGCGATCCATGAACTGCCGTGCATACGGGGAAAACGTCTCGATGTAGCGCCGTTGACCCTCGGCGTAAAGGGTGTCGAACGCAAGAGAGCTCTTGCCGGAACCACTCACACCGGTCACGACGGTAAACGCTTCGCGCGGAATGTCGACAGTGACGTTTTTTAAATTATGCTGCCGGGCACCTGCCACGCGGATCGATTGTTTCAGTTTCATCAATGAGAGGCCGCCTGTCCTGATTCAAATGTCAAATGCGGCCGTGCGTAGGCCGCGCTCATATGTTAAGCACCATAGGCGGGGCGCGCAAGCACGCCGTCGTGCCGGTTAACGGATTGACACTTCCCCGTGAATGGCTTAAATTGCCGCTTTATCGATAACTTTCATCTGCGGATTAAAGAAGTTCTTTCTTCGCGGAAAATCCGGTTGCTGCGCGAAGGAGTTGTTTGTTTTGTACCTGCGGAAGGCGCCGGGGGAGGCATACAGAGGTTTACCATGGCAAGAAACCTTTCAAAAACACGGAATATAGGAATTATCGCCCATATAGATGCAGGTAAAACCACGGTGACCGAACGAATACTTTTTTATTCGGGCCGGCTGCATAAAATGGGGGAGGTCCATGACGGCGAAGCCACCATGGAC
>DSCZ01000621.1 GCA_011048855.1 Desulfobacteraceae bacterium
CTTTCAATTCATTCAGAAAAAATTTTGTTTGCCAGCTCCTTCCCATAAATAAAAAAGCTGAGATCGGCATAGAAATTAAAAACGCCGCCCCCAGCTCTTTTACTCAATAAAAAATTTATTGAAATAATAACTTAAACAAATAAAAAACTAAATATAATTACAATCCAGACATTTGTTTAAGTTTTTTATCCCAAAAATCTTTTTCCTTCTCTCTCCAATCCGTTCCGCCGAACTTTTTGTCATAAAAATTCCCCAGCCTGTCAAAAACTCTTTCCCAGGCGCTCTTTTTCTTCATACCTGCTTCGATGACGTCTGAAACGAAGAGGTCAATCTCGTGCATTTTTTCTTTCGGTGCATAATATGCGGCGCCTTCTTCGGCAGATTTTTTCAAATTTTCTTCAGACAAGCCATGTGCAGTAAGCATCAACGCTGGAATTTTTCTTTCCTTGGCAATCTCAAGAAGCTCGAAACCATTCACGCCCATAATATCAAGAATTGCAACATCATAGTCGTTATTTTCTAATAATTCCCTGGCTTCATTAAAAGAAAGCGCAGTGTCAATTTTACAGATACTGAGAAAATCTACCAAAGTGTCAAGAACATCTTTTTCATCATCTACGATTAATATTCTTTTTCCTTTTATTCTTTCAGTAGCATCCATCGTTCTCTTCTCCTACTCTCTCTTAAACGCATAAGGCTCAAATAAAAACACACCCAGATCCCACAAAAGGCCGCAAATCCCCATCCGCACACATAATTGCTAACACAACTAAAGTTTTCCCTCAAAATAAATATCCCGCGTGTTATCGGATGTTGCCTTGTTTTGATAAAATCCCCGTTGGATACAGCATTATAATAACCGCGGATAAAGATGTATTATAATACAAGCCGGGTAAATAGCAACAGACAAATTAGTCAGGTTCCCATCCGGTATATCCGGATGGGAACCTGACTGAAGTTGAGGTCTTCAAAGAGAATCCTGGAGGGATTCACCGGCCGAAAGGTGATGTTTTTTCATCAATACGGAAAAATTTGAGCGTTGCATCCCCACCCGCCTGGCGGCTCTGGTAATATTGCCATTTTCAGATGCAAGCGCCTGCTGGAGGAATTCCTTCTCTATACGACCGAAACGCTTTTCCAGCAGATCCTTTTTTACCGACCTGAGTTCATCGAGCGTTTGAGGCACCCGGTCTGAGGTAGAAGAGCTCTCTGCATTCCAGCTTTCCCCGAGACTGCGATCATCAAGTATCCGTCCTTCGGAGAGGATCACCAGTCGTTCCACCGAGTTTTTCAGCTCTCGGACATTTCCGGGCCATTCGTAGGATGTCAGCATTTCGAGAGCATCGTCGGAAAAACCGTCGATGCGTTTCCCGGTCCTCCGGCAATATTTTTTCAAAAAATGGTACAGCAGCCTGGGGATGTCGTCCCTTCGCTCCCTTAAGGGAGGAAGATACAAGGGGAAAACATTCAAACGGTAGAACAGGTCTTCCCTGAATGATCCTTCTTCGACCATCGTCTTTAAATCCCTGTTGGTCGCTGAAATAATCCTCATGTCCGATTTTTTGATGCGGCTTCCGCCCACGGGTTTGAATTCCCCGGTTTCCATCACACGCAGCAGTTTTCCCTGGATGCTCATGTCCAGGTTGGCCACTTCATCCAGAAAAAGCGTGCCGCCGTCGGCCGTTTCGAAAATTCCCTCCTTGTCTCCAGCCGCGCCGGTGAACGCCCCTTTCACATGCCCGAACAGTTCGCTTTCCAGCAGCGATGGCGCAAAGGTGCTGCAATCGACCGTCACGAACTGACGGTCCGCCCTTTTGCTCCCGGCATGAACGGCCCTCGCGAAAAGCTCTTTTCCGGTGCCGGTCTCTCCGCAGAGAAGCACGGTGCTGTCAGTGGGAGCCACTTTCTTGACTTCCTCAAACAACTTCAGTATGCGCTCATTCTCTCCAACGATGTCAGCGAAATCGAACTTTCCGATCAACTGCCTACGCAAAAAAAGATTCTCATCCTTGAGGCGCTTGTTCTCCACGACTTTAGCGACCGCAATCGACAGTTCGTCGTCCGAAAAAGGCTTGGTCAGATAATCAAAAGCACCGCACTTCATTGCCTCCACCGCATTTTGCACGGTGTAGTACCCCGTCATAACAATTACATAAATGCCGGGTTTTTCCGTCCGCACGGTGTTTAAAATTTCCATTCCGTTCACGTCTGGAAGTTTAATATCCAGGAGGACGATATCGTAGCGGCCGTTCAGTATCGCATCCAGCCCCGCCCTGCCGTTCATTCGCACGTCCACCGAATGATTTTCGTCTGAAAGCACCAGCTTACAGCCTTCGCAAATAACCTGTTCATCGTCGATTACAAGAATACGTATTTGTCCCAATTTATTGTCATTCCTTTTCTAAAAATTTAGGCTCGCAGCGAAAAAACAGGGGGTTCCCCCCAATTGAACACTTCGGCCATCGTGTTTACTATCATACGCGGCATGACCCGTTTGTACAATCCCCCTTGCGTTTCCCCCTTGCGTTTCAATGACGACGATTTAACTCGTGTCCATCCGGAAATGCCGGATGGCACTAGTCAAGTTTCCAGATCGGAAATGAGGGATTTTGCCCAAGATCAAGGAAAACAAGGGCTTGCGCGGAGACGTACTGGAGTACGTCGCACAAGAAAGCCCGCAGTTTGACGTAGAGATTGGGCAAAAGGACCATTTCCGGATGAAAACTAACTCAAGAGGAATGACGGCGGGGCAGGAAACAACTACCTGAAAAACAGTCGATACTGAAGCCGATCGAAACGTATACCCAGGCGGATCCCCAAACCTCAAATCACAAATTTCAAACGATAACAAAATCAAAATACAAAAAATATAAACCAGACCACCAAGTCCCGAATACCATTCTTTCCCTGGTTGACAGCAATCAACGGTTGGCATATCCTTTTACAAGGAGGTTATGACATGGAAATCAAAAAAATTCTCTGGCCCACGGACGTATCCGAAAACGCCGCTCTTGCAATGCCGTTGGTTCAGTCGCTCTCTGAAAAATACCAGGCCGAGGTCCATGTCCTTTACGTGATTGAAGGCATGGGTCCTTTCGGCGCATGGTACGGAGATTTTGACCGGGCACACGCGGAAAAGATACAGCAGATGGAGCGCGAGGCAGCGGAGCGTGAACTCGAAGAAATCTGCTCTCAGAACCTCCAGGGCTGCCCGCTTTATATCCGGCACATCGCCGTCGGGGAGCCCGCCGGTGAGATACTCAAGATCGTGGAACGGGAGAAAATGGATCTCGTTGTCATGGCCAGCCGGGGCAGGCGCGGACGGTTTCTTTTTGGGAGCGTCACCGAAAGGGTGGTCAAACATTGCCCTGTGCCGGTTTTGACGGTCCCGGTTCCCGAAAAAAAGTAAACCATTCGGACACATATTCATTTGTGTATCCCCCGGCTACTTTCTATGCGGGGGCGGTACTTGCGATACAGGCCACGGAACTGGTCATAGGTGATACCGAGTGTTTGTGCGGCCTTTTTCTGGTTGTATCCGGATTCTGCCAGTGCTCGCGCTGCAAGACTTATCTTTAATCGATCCACGGCCTCTCTCAGCGGAACTGCCTGTAAATCACCATCTTTTTCGTGACCCGGGATTGTATCCGAAACGCTCTCTTCGGACGGAGGTGAGTCTCCTGGCGGATAAGGCGAAAAAAAAGGATCGAAAATAATTTTCGTTATCATGCATGAATCCGCCCGGTATACTGCACGTTCAACAACATTTTTAAGTTCCCGGATGTTTCCGGGCCACCTGTGGCTTTGAAGGCGATTTACGGCTTCCTCGCTGTAATCGGGGGTTTCATCCAGCCCAAGTTCGTATGCCATCCGCGCGGCGAAGTGCCTCGCGAGAAACATTACGTCGCCGGTTCTTTCCCTGAGAGGGGGAAGAAAGAGAACCTCGAATGACAGCCTGTCGAGCAGATCCTGTTTGAACCGCCCGCGCGCGGCCAGCGCGGGTAGATCGGCATTCGTCGCCCCGACGATCCGCACGTTCACTTCCCTGCAAACCGCACTCCCTACGGGCTCAAAGGTCCCGTATTCGACGACCCGGAGAATCTTCTCCTGCACCTCCATTGGAACAGCTCCCAGTTCATCCAGGAACAACGTACCACCGTCCGCCGATTCGAATCTCCCCGCCCTCCTTTGCAGGGCACCGGTAAAGGCACCTTTCTCATGGCCGAAAAGCTCGGCCTCTATCAAAGACGGGGAGAGAGCGGCACAATTCAAAGCAACCAGCGGACCGTCCCATCGACGGGAAAGATAATGGAGCCTTAAGGCGGCAAGCTCCTTGCCGGTGCCCCTTTCCCCCACCAGAAGAACAGGCCTTTCAATCGGGGCGACTTTCGACAGCCTCTCCTGAAAAGCCAAAAACTCGTCGGATTGACCAAGTGCTTCCCCACCACCAACTCTACCCGCCACCGTTGTTTGTTCGCAGACTTGTCTTCGTGAAGTCATATCGGCACTTCAGACCTCTCATTGGTTAAAATTACCATCTAAAGGTTTTAATTACCATAGAACGGCACCGAGTTCAACCGACAAAAAGGTGCCTGATTCAAATGGACGAAGTGCCCGGGCGGGTGACACAAAAAACAAAGTCCTTGAATTGTACAACTTTCGAACCCAGGCTTTAAAAAAATCCGAACCTTTCCGCGACGCTTCACATGCCCGGCACGGATCATGCTTGATGAATTCGTAAATCAAGGATAAAGGAGGGATCACCATGAGCATCTTTACACGATTTCGTGATATCATCAGTTCGAATATAAATGCGATGCTGGACAAGGCCGAAGACCCGGAAAAACTGATCAAACTCATGATCCGGGAAATGGAGGACACGCTGGTGGAGCTCAAAAGCTCGTGTGCCGGGGTTATCGCACAGGCACGAAGAATCCGCAGGGAGATGGGGGAAGCGGCGGACAGCCAACTCGCATGGGAAAACAGGGCCACTCTGGCGGTGCGCAAGGGCAGGGACGATCTTGCACGCGAAGCTCTCACCGAAAAACGTGCCTGCGAAAAGAAACAACAGTCTCTTGAACGGGAGGCGGCCGACCTGGACATGCTTATCGAAGAATACCAGGATGACATCCGTCAGCTTGAAAACAAGCTGGAATCCGCTAAAGAAAAGCAGCGCCTTCTGGTCGAGCGGCACATCCATGCGGTACACAAGCGCCGCGCTCAGGAGGACATAAGGCGGATGGACAACTCCGATGCCATCATAAGGTTTGAAAACCTTGAAAACCGAATCGACCGGATGGAAGCCGAGGCGGAAATGGTCAATTTCGGCAAAGACTCCCTCGAGGGCCGTATATCGCATCTGGCGCTGGATGAAGAAATTGAAAGAGAGCTCGAAAACTTGAAATCCTCCCTTTCAAACCCTATGAATACTGTAAGATGAAATATCGCAGATCTCTCGAAGGAGGAACCCGCCCTAAATGGAAGGCGCATTCATCGTATCGATAATTTTCGGCGGCATCTTGCTGGCGCTGGCGGTCATCGGCAGCACGATCCTGATAGCGATAAAAATAATAAGGGGGGGCGCATCTCCCGGAGGGCAGCGTTCGGAGGCCGAGGAAGCACGAATGGTTCAGGAGATCTACAGGGGAATTGAGGTCATGGAAAAACGGCTGGAGGCCCTGGAAACCATCCTGCTCGAGCCGGACGGAAAGGAGCGTAATGATGACTAGAATCGGAGAACCCCCCCGGCGGGGCTTCTACAGGTCCAGGCAGGGGATCATACTCGGAGTGTGCAAGGGAATCGCCCGGTACTTCGATTTTTCGGTATTCTGGATAAGGGCCATCGCGGTTTGCATGCTGCTGTTCAGCGGCATATGGCCGGTGATGATTGTTTATTTCGCATTGGCCCTCGTGATGAAACCAGAGCCTGTAATACCTATTACATATGACGATGAAGGCGAATTTTACGATACTTATCTCCATTCGAGAAAAAGCGCGGTCAGCGGACTCAAGCGCAGGTACGAGGAAATGGACAAACGGATACGTCGTATCGAAAATGCCGTTACATCGAAGGAATTTGACTGGCACCGGCGGTTGAACCGGAAATATTCTTCAAATAGGTGATCTTATCGTCTCCAGGTTCGTAAAAGTCCTCGATCACCGAAACCGGAGCATATCCGCAGGCCTCGTAAAATGCACGGGTGCCGGCGTACTGCAGTCGCGAGGACGTCTCTATGTATATC
>DSCZ01000159.1 GCA_011048855.1 Desulfobacteraceae bacterium
GGGGGGCAGGGGGCTTTCGGGGGGGCAGAGGCAGTGCATCGTTCTTGCCCGGGCGCTCCTGCTGGATCCCCCGGTGCTGGTGCTCGATGAGCCGACCAGCAACATGGATAACAGGACGGAGGGGATCCTGAAACAGAATCTGTCCGGGTTGATAAAGGACAAGACACTGCTTCTCATCACCCACCGGGCTTCCCTTCTGGAGATGGTGGATCGGCTGGTCGTCATCGATAACGGTGCGGTGGTGGCCGACGGGCCCAGGGTGTCGGTGCTCGAGGCGCTCAAACACGGCCAGATCAGGATTTAGAATCGTTGCAGGAGAATACCGGGTTGAAAAAAGGGGTTGAAAAAACCGAAAAACACGATCTTTTCTACCGCATGCCGGCCGGGGAGATCGATTTTGCAACGGACATAAAGACCACGGTCTTGGGCCAGAGTCCCAGGGGCGGAAGATCTATTCTTTACCTCACGATAATCCTCTTCGGTTTGCTGTTTTACTGGGCGTCGGTATCCGAGATAGAGGAAGTCACGAGAGGAGAGGGTAAAGTCATTCCTTCCGGCCAGATACAGGTGGTTCAGAACCTGGAGGGGGGCATTCTTTCAGAGCTGTATGTGAGGGTGGGGGACAGGGTCCAGAAAGGCCAGCTCCTGCTGAGGATCGATGAAAAGCGGTTCGTTTCCTCCTACCAGCAAAACAGGGTGAAGTACCTGTCTTTTCTGGCCAGGGCGGCACGCCTTCGTGCGGAGATCGACGGTGAGGCCTTCGAGGTTCCCGCCGAGGTGATGAAGGAAAACCCCGAGATCGGCCGGCGGGAGCAGCAGCTTTACAGTTCGAGGATGGAGGAGTTCGAATCGAGCCTTGCAATAAGAAGGGAGCAGATAAAACAGCGCCGCCAGGAGTTGCGGGAGCTGAACATCAAGCTGGCCGAGCTCACGAGAACCAGCAGCCTTATAAAGAGGGAGCTTGATCTTACGAAGCCGCTGGTGGCCGAGGGGGCGGTTTCGGAGGTGGAGGTGCTTCGCCTCGAGAGGCAGGAAAGCGAAATGTCCGGGGAGATAGCTGCCGCCAGGGAAGCCATCCCGAGGGTGCAGTCCAGGTTCGAGGAGGCACAGCTGGCCCTTGAAGAGGTGCGGCTTGCCTTCTACAACAAGGCGAAATCGGAATTGAACGACGTGCTCGGCCAACTCGAGGAGTTTTCGGCGACCGCGATCGCCCTCGAAGACAGGCTGAAGCGGACATCCGTACGCTCACCTGTTAACGGCACCATCAACCGGATCCTGGTCAATACCGTGGGAGGCGTCATCCAGCCCGGAATGGACCTTATGGAGATTGTGCCTATGGACGACACCCTGCTGGTGGAAACGCGCATCAAACCGCAGGATATCGCGTTTTTGAGGCCCAACCAGGAGGCCAAGGTCAAGTTCACGGCCTATGACTTCACGATATACGGCGGCCTGGATGCCGAACTGGAGCACATCAGCGCGGACAGCATCACCGATGACAACGGAAACAGCTATTATCTGGTCAACGTGAGGACACAGAAAAACTACCTGGGCAGCGAGGAGGATCCTCTGCCCATCATCCCGGGTATGGTGACGAGTGTGGATATATTGACAGGGGAAAAAACCATCCTGTCCTATCTTTTGAAGCCCGTCCTCAGGGCCAAGTACGTGGCTTTAAGGGAGCGGTGACGATATGAGGCTCCTTCTGGGCAGTGCGAACAGGGTGGTTCTCAAGCGGTGGGCGAATCTCCTCGAAGGGGGGCATCGTGTCGAACGGGCCGAATCCCCGGGTGCTTTGAAAAAAATGTCCGCGTTGGATGGGTATGACCTTATCCTGGTGCACCGGCCCATGGTGGACAGGGAAATGGTGGCTCAAGTGGTTATGTCCCCTGAAAACAAAGTGTTTCTCCTCTCGGACAGGCCCGATGAAGATGAGGGGCTGGATTTTTTGAAGCGCGGGATCGTGGGGTACGGGAACACCTATATGTCCCAGCCGCGTCTTTTGGAGGCCATCAAAAGCATCTCGAACGGCTCTGTCTGGGTGGGTCAACGAATCATGCAGAGGCTGATCGCGGAAGTTCACGCGAGGGTGAAGGAGGATGAGAGCCGGCAGAAGAAGAAACCGGGGCTTGATTCACTCACTCTCAGGGAAAAACAGATCTCCGGACTTGTTGCGAAGGGCAGGTCCAATCTTGAAATCGCATCCGCCCTCAAAATCACGGAACGGACCGTCAAAGCCCACCTCACATCCATTTATGAAAAAACCGGCACCGGCAGCCGCTTGAGCCTCGCCCTTCTGGTGAATCGGGGCTGAAAGATGACGTTCCAATAAAGATCTCGAAGCCTAATGTCGACTCCTCGATCATCATCCTTTTGAGAAAATAATTCATAACCCTGTGAGAGCGGTTTTTAACCGCGATTTTGCGAACGGAAATAATATGATCTGATGAGTAGCGTTCAGGCATTCAGCTGCACTTAGCTCCCACTTCATCATCGCTGAATTGACTTGATTTTTTGTATCCAATCGATTACATTTTTAATATGTATATCATCAAGCGGTTGCCTTCGGGGCCAAAGCTCTGGCGGCCATGTTGGAGGACTGAAGCGTGATGTCAAAAAAAATAGAAATCAGAGATTTACCGGAATTTGACATGGCCCAGTACCTGGATAACGAGGCCGATATAGCTGAATATTTGCGGCAGGTCCTGGAAGATGGCGATCCCGGCGAATTGGCTGCGGCATTGGGGCATATTGCCAAGGCAAGGGGTATGACTGAAATCGCAAAGGTCAGTGGTATTACACGTGAAGCTCTTTACAAGGCACTACGTCCCAACAGCCAGCCGAGGTTTGATACCATACAGCGCGTCTGCAGGGCTCTCGGTGTAAAACTTACAGCCACGAGAATTTCATAAGGAATGCAAAACATGGTCAATTTCACTGCAAAATATACCAAAATCAGCTCCGGTTATATGGGGCAATTGGTAGAGTGGCCAGAGGTCATCACCGAGGGCAGGGACCTTGAAGGGTGCCGTTTGATGCTTCGTGATGCTTTAAATGAGATGGTCCTTGCATACCAGCAACTTGGCAAGGAAATCCCGACTATCGACCCGTCCTAACGCGCAATTGGGTTTCACATACCCAAAGGGAACCCTACTGCAGGTTGACTGACTTACAAACGCCAGCTCACTTTTCCCGGCGAAGTCATTGAGATTAAATTGATTTTGTCTAAAGAATCGACTATATATAAAAATATTAGAGTAAGCCATGGTTTCCAAATAAGGCCCCTACAACTATAAAATTTTGGAGGAGATAATATAATGAAACAGGAAATTCGGCTTTCGGTTGATCCGGAAATGATAATTGAGGCCGTTAAAGCAATGAAAAAAAAAGATCAGGATGAATTTTTGGAGGATTTGCTTGCCGCGACCTCACCTGATTTCATCGAGAGCATCAAGGAAGCGAGAGCGGATTACAAGTCCGGGCGGGTTTTCGAACACAGTGAAGTCTTTGGAAAATGACCTTTAAAATTCATTACACCAAAAGAGCTGTTCGTGATATTGAACAGCTTCAAGGTTCGATCAAGAAACGAATAGGAGAGGCAATGTTGAAAATCGAGGATTCTCCGTATGAACATTTGCGGAAGATGATTGGAAGTGATTTGGGAACATACCGATATCGAGTTGGCGAATATAGAGTGATTTTAGATATCGTCGAATCAGATATTTTCGTACTCCGTGTCGGCCACCGCCGTGAGATATATCGCCGATCAAGATAGGCCTTCTTCTGTTTACCTCTTTTCACCTCCTTAAATGAAGCAAAATCTCAAGACTTGAAAATTATTTTGATTTTTAACTCCTTGGTTTCTAATTAAACTGCCGTGAAGGTTCTGGAAACCCTTCGCGGCGGTTTTGCTGTTCAGAAAGTGTTTTTTATGCCCCGTGGTGGTCGTCTGCGTCTATTTGCCCCAGGAGCGTGTTGACATCCAGGTCCGGGTCGTAATCGACCGAATCGAACGTGACACTGCCGATTTCGTTATGCTCGCCGTCGTAGAAAACCACCTTCGCCTTGCCGGCATCGTCACTGGTCAACTCGTAATCCATGGAAACATCATCAGCCGTCTTTTCAACGGAAGCGTCCGATTGGAAGCCCGCTTCATTGGAAGCTTCGGACTCCGCCGGGGCATCCGGGAGGCTCCAATCCAATTGGAGCATAATTTCCCGGACATCGTCGGCCCCGGCTGCCGCCGCGGCGATATCCGCCGGAGTCGCTTCCCCGAAAACATCCTCGTCGATCAGGACGTCGCTCGATCTGCCGATATCCAGATGCTCGGGAGGGTCACTATCGAGCACAATGGTCACCCTGCCGTCATCCTCTGTCACAACGCGGTCTAACGCAAAGATCGGCGTATTCACCGACAAGACTTTCACCATCCCGTCAGCGGAAACGGCCTTCGCGTTTCCGTAAAGAACACTGATCTTGCCGATCGCCTCGTTGGTCCCGGCAGTTTGGCCGCTTGCGGTGTCTGCCATGATGAAAACTCCTTTTTCTTATAAAAAGCTATTAGCTGTTAGCCTTTAGCTATTAGCTCAGCCGGACATACAGTGGCATCAAAAGGTGAACGATGCAACTCACGCAATCTGTGCCCTCTCCTTACCCGTCCCCGGTCCTGCGAGCTATACAGGACCGGGGTAACAAAATAGGGCATTTTTTGTTTTTACGAGATAACCGTTGGATCATCATCATCGCCTATTAACACAGCTATATCACCAGAATAATCATCAAGGATGGCAACTTCACTCCAGCTTCCTCCGACATGGACCGAAATCGTCGTATCGCCGGCGTCAGTCACTTTCTGAATATGATTGACATTACTCACCAGCGCTGAAAAATCGAGCACATCATCTTCCCCATAGTTGTAATCGAGGATCGTGTCCACATTGTCAGAACCATGTTCCGCGAATACGAATGTATCGGCGCCTGCGCCACCAGTCAGAGTGTCGTTGCCCGGTCCACCATCCAGGATGTCGTCGCCATCGCCGCCGACCAGGATGTCGTCGCCGTCTCCGCCAGCGAGAACTACGCCATCATCCGCATCGATCCCTTGACCACTGAGATCAGATGCCGCCACATTTACTCCTTCGTCTTCGTCACTGCCAAGGATTGAAACCGTGAGGTCATCTTCGAGTGTGTAGGTGTCGCCGTCGCTATCAGTTGCTGTGAGTTCGAAGTTAAGAGTTAAATCTTCCACAGTAATTTCAAGGTTGTAGTTTATGTTATCAATATTAAAACGTGCTCCTCCTGAATGATCAATTCTTATTGTTTCAAACCCAGAGCTCACATAGACTGTATAAATACCATCGCTCTCAACGACGGTCCCTGGCGTAACATCGTCGTCGAACACGACCTGTATGCCATTTGAATTTTTGGCAATCTGAATGTTATCGAAAACTTCAGTTCCGTCTAGAGTCAATTTTAACGTTGCCAGGTTATTAGATCCTGTCCATTGCTGTGTTGAAAAACTGATATCCGTTTGAGGCCTATTGAAATCAAGCTGAATCCACTCACCCGAGCTGATAAGAACATTTCCAACGCCGATCCCATTATTTGAGGCGTTGATGGAGTCTGAGCCGGATATAGTTAGAGATCCATCTTCCGTTGCAACTTGACCAACCGGCCCGAAGGCGCCAAATTCATTGCCGGTCGCATTTGTTTCAGACAGCAGCTGATTGGAATTCAGCGTGAAGTCATAAGTCCCGTCCGGGTTGACATCTAAGCTGAAGAAAAGGCTTCCGGATTGATTATCGGGGTCGGAAAAGGCTGTAAATGTAACACTTCCATCTCCATCATCGGAGACGGGGTTCGTTTCTCTCGTATAGTAAAAGGTTAATAGGACATCGGTCCCATCTGTTACATCGACCTGGGTTACCCCGTCGCTGTCCGGTGAGCCCTGGATAAACTGGACCTGATTTCCATCCAGATATCCGCTTGACCCAAGCGCGACCGACATGAAGTCGAGCCCATCGGCACCGAAGTTGGCATCGTAAAGACCGGTGAATGCGACTCCTGGCTCGCCCGCCACAATAGCATCCATGACAGAGTGGATCGTCGGCCCGTCATCGAGGAAGGTGATGGCCCCGCCGATCTCAATGGAGTCGCTTGCCGTGTCGCCGTCGGCATCGGTCACCGTCACTGTGGCAGTGATCAGACCCGACAGGGTGATCGCGTCGTTGGGA
>DSCZ01000325.1 GCA_011048855.1 Desulfobacteraceae bacterium
GCGGGGTTGGCCTGTGGGGAGCCGAGCTCTCTTGCCTGGCAGGCTCTTGGGGCCTGGGCGGAAGCCTTTGCCATATGCCGGGACGATGTCGCCAGGCGGGGCATGAGGGTGCTGGGAAATCCTCTACCCGGAGACGAGCGGGTGGTGTCCGGGGAATCGGGCGCGGTTACCATGGGGATGCTTTTTGAGGTTTGCACCGACCCGCGCCTCGAGGAAGCGCGGCGCTTGATGTGGCTTGGTGCAGACAGCAGGGTTCTCCTGTTTTCGACGGAGGGCGACACGGATCCATCCAGCTATCGGCAGGTGGTGTGGGGCGAATATGGGCGGGGATATCGGCTTTGAAAAAATCTCCGGGGCACAATGCTGAGGGACGAGAGAAGACTCAGGGAGATTTTGCAAAGGAATCCGAGCTCATTAAAAGAGCCTGCCCCGGCTATTCTTCGAACAGGGCGGAATATTGCCCGTATCCTTCTTTTTCCAGTTCCTCCTTCGGGATGAATCTCAAGGCCGCTGAATTTATGCAATACCTTCGACCTGTGGGGGGAGGACCGTCTTCAAAAACGTGACCGAGGTGGGAGTCCGCATTTTTGCTTCGGACCTCGGTTCGCACCATGAAAAGCCCCCTGTCTTGCCGTTCGACGATGTTTTCCGGCTCAAGGGGTCTTGTGAAACTGGGCCATCCGGTTCCCGAGTCGAATTTGTCCCTGGAAATGAAAAGAGGTTCTCCGGAGACGATATCCACGTAAATCCCCTCCCTCTTGTCGTCCTAGTATTCGTTTTTAAACGGAGGCTCGGTGCCCTCTTCCTGGGTTACCTTGAACTGCATCGGGGAGAGTCTCTTTTCGAGTTCTTTTTTCGGGGGCTTCACAAAGGAATGTTCCGCCCGGGTGCCGGCCTCCGGCGTTACCTTGTCCCCCCAGGTTTTTTTCAGGAAGGCATCGCGCCCGGAACCGGATCTATACATTTTATAATGTAATCCTCCGGTTTTATGGTAATTTTGGTGGTATTCCTCTGCCGGATAAAAAGAACCTGCCTTCAGGATTGGGGTTACAACCGGTCTTTCATACCTCCCGGATTTGTCGAGGGCCAGCCTGGATGCCTCGGCGTGTGCCTTCTGTTCTTCGTCTTGATAGAATATTGCCGTTCTGTATTGGAAACCCCTGTCCACAAACTGGCCTTGATCATCGGTGGGGTCCACGTGCCGCCAAAAGACCTCCAGAAGTTCCTTGTAGGAGACCTTGCCGGGATCGTAGATCACCTGCACGGCTTCCACGTGGCCGGTTTTTCCGCTCGAAACCATTTCGTATGTAGGGTTGGGTTCGTCGCCCCCCGTGTAGCCGGAAATGACCTCGATCACGCCGCCCACCTTTTCAAAATCCGCCTCAACACACCAGAAGCACCCTCCAGCGAAGATAGCCGTCGATGTTTTTTCTTGTGTCACCATTTTTCCATCCTTTCTTTCACTGGAAGAAATAACATTTCCTGCTTCTGCCATGCTGAATATAAAAATAACGATGGCAATGATAATTCCTGTTTTCCATGGTACTTTCATAAGAATCCTCCAGTTTTCCTGGTTGAGTCATAGATTATGCTTATAAAATAATGCATGAATCGAGAAAGTCAGGGGAGGCGTTAGTTTTGGATAGGAAAATGCAGGAAGAATAAAACTTGACGGCGTCGTAAAAAGTCAGAAAACGGCGTATATCGTCCTTTTTCGTCATCCCGGACTTGATTCGGGATCCAGTTATTTCAGGTAGTTGCAGAAAACCTGGACCCCGTTCTGCAACGGGGTGACGACTTTTTACGAGACCATCATTATGACCTCGTAAAAAGTTCCGTGGCCGTCATCCCGGATCGCGCTTCGCTTGTCCGGGATGACGGCTGGAAAACTGTTACAATGCCATCATCTTTTATTCACCCAATAATTCATAGAGCTGTGCAACCTTTGCTCCGGCCTCCGCCGACTTTATGAGTTCAGCACCTGAAAAATATTTGGGTTCAACCCCCCTGCTGGCAAATTTTTCCTGGAGCTCTTTCTTTTCCAGAACCTTTTTCAAAACGTTACTCAGCGTTTGTTGTGCTTCATCAGGCGCGTCGGCGTGAAGAAAGAAACCAAACATCACGGAAGATGCATATTCATATCCCATCTGGAGTGGTGTTTTCAGCTCCGGGTATTTAGCCAGATTACCATCGCTTAAAATGCACAGAGGAACGAGCTTCCCGGCCATTGCTGCAACATCAGCCGGACTTCCGTTCCCACCCTCGACGAGATCCACGTGGCCTCCCATTATTGCTGCTGCGGCAGGAGCTCCGCCATTGAACAACGTTACATTGACATCCAGCTTCTCTTCTTTGATTATATATTTAAAAACATAGGCGGTATCTGTCGATCCACCGCTTCCGAATTTTAATTTCCCGGGATTTTCCCTCGCATACGAGATTAACTCGTCAAAGGTTTTATATGGCGCATCCGGCCTGGCAAAGAGAATCCTTTCGCTTTTTAAGAAACCACCCACTGGTTTGAACTGGTTCGTGTCGATTGCCTCCCTGCCTTGAAAGACAGGTGTAACAAATGATGACGTTGGAAAAACCAAGACGGTATAACCGTCCGCCTTTGTTTTAAGAAACGCATCAAGGCCGATGGTTCCTGATGCCCCCGGCCGGTTGTTGATCATGATCGGCTTGTCTAGTTCCTGTTTCATAAATTCGGTGATAATTCGCGTTGTGCTGTCGAGAGATCCGCCTGCATTATAGGGTACAATCATTGTAATGGGCTGATCCGGGTACGCTTGGGCGCAGACAGCAAATCCAAAAACAATTAAAAAAGTTAGCAGAAATTTTTTCATTATGAATCCTCCTTTGTTTTTCTGTTTGAGTTCACTTAAGGATTTTTTTGCCAAAAGATCTGTGCAAAATGATATATATAGTTATACTTAGTGATAATATTAAAAAGGTACACGAAATTGGTTTTATGAAAAAGATAGTAAAATCATTTGCATATAAATCCAGAGTCTGTCTGATTTTCAATTCAAGAGAAGGTCCTAAAATGTAGGCAATCAGCAAGGGGATCATCGGGATCCCTCCTTTTCTGCAGAGCACCCCAAGTATGCTGAATCCAAATGTGAAATAAAGGTCGAAAGAGTTGTTATTTACAATGTATGTTCCTACCAAAGCAAATATAAGTACGGCTGCATAAACATAGCTTTTAGGAACGTAAACCATTTTTCGAATGACTTTTGTAAAAAACGCTCCGAAACCCAGCGTGAAAAAGTTGCTAAAGAAAAGTACAATAAAAATCGCATACAACAGCGGGGCCTGTTGTTCCATAAACATCGGTCCCGGGGTGAGCCCCTGCATGGTAAAGGCGCCCAGAATCAGGGCCGCAGCCAGGTTGCCGGGAATCCCAAGAGTAATAAGCGGGATAAGATTGGGTCCGTTGCAGGCATTGTTTCCGGCCTCCGCCGCTGCAATTCCTTCCAGCGCGCCATGGCCGAATTTTTCGGGATGCTTCGAAGCTCTTTTTGTGGCTACGTAATTGAGATAGGCTCCTACCGTTGTGCCGATGCCCGGGAGAGCCCCAATGGCGGAACCGATGATCGTGCCTCGGGCGATGGCGGGTGCGCACTGCTTGAACTCTGCAAAAGAAAAGGAATGGTCCTGGTCCTTTAGTTGCTGGGCTGTATGAATTACTTTTTGGGAAGAGCCGTTTCGTCTGTCTATACAAATTTGCCAGATGATTTCGGAAACAACAAAGAAGCCGAGGGCCATTGGCACGATGTTGACTCCAGCGCTCAGCTCGGTAGAGCCGAAAGCCAGCCTGGGCGCTCCGGTAAGAGGATCCGCTCCGATGCAGCTCAGCAGAAGGCCGAGCAGAGTGCTGCATATCCCGATGATAGGGCCGGTTACGGAGGTGATGGAAATCAAGGTCAAGGCGAATATCACTACGGCCGCATGTTCGGTCGGCCCGATCATAATGGCTGCCATGGCGACCGGCGCTGCAAAAAAGAACAGAACACAGTCGCTGATGCCATCCGCAATGCAGGATGAGTAAAGGGCAGTCTTCAGGGCTTTCCCAGCCTTGCCTTGTTTTGAAAGGGGATACCCATCAAAAGCCGTGATCGCCGCCTGGGGGGTTCCCGGAATGTTGAAAAGTATGGCTGGTATGGCTCCCCCGAAATTAGCTCCCTTGGACAAACCCATAAGCATCGCGATGCCGGCGATGGGATTCAAATAAAATGTGAACGGCACCATAAGACAGATTGCTATAATATCGGAAAGCCCAGGGATGGCCCCCATCACCAGCCCGACCATAACGCCCCCTGCTGCGGCAAAAAGGATTTCCCACTGCAGGAGAAGATTCATCCCCATGGCGACATTGTTCAAAAGTTCCGTCAAGGTAGTCGGCTCCCCAGTATGACGTCAATAAACAAATAAATCATGCCGGTTGTGATCACCGTGAATAAGATGATCTTTATATAATTCTTTTGCCCGAAAAGAATGAGACAACCGGGCAATGACAGTAAAATGGCTGGATAAAACCCAAAAGATCGAATTAGAACGATTGTTGTGAGCACCAGGATAAAATAGGCTGACAACATCGAGTCAAACAATTTTATGGTATTCTGCTTTTCGCCCTTCGCAGGGGCCAGAATTACCAGGATACCGAACAGAACCAGGCAGATTGAAATAATCCTCGGGAAAACGCTGCTCTCGAAAGATTCGACCTGGTAAGGTGCTGAGAAAAATACGCCCACTCCTAGTGCTGCAATCGTTGAGCCTGAAATTTGATAGCGCGTCACTGCCTGCCTCTCCTTGTTATCCTGCTGAACCATCAATTTTCATAAAAAGCAAAATTCCTCCAATCATCTCACCTGATAGGGCATGCGTACTTCCAGTGCCTGCACCGGGCAATCGATCTCGCAGGGTAGACAATACCAGCACGTTCGATTCAGCTCGAAGGACCGGCCGCAACTCAGACATCTCTCTGCCTCTCTGCGAGCTTCCTTTGAGGAAAGGGAACCTTCCATCTCATTTTTTAAAGACCAGGATTCAGGCTTTGCGACCGGCAGGGGACATCTGGGACCTCCGGTGGCTCGCTCAGGCAGCGACTCGTAGGATCGAATCATACCGTGATTTTCGTAGTAATCCCTGGCATAAGTGGTGTCCAGGCCGATCAGGTGCCTGTGGGCCGAAATTGCAGCGTTCTTTCCTGAAGCAAATGCTTCTACAACGGAACTCGGCCCGCTGGTACAATCGCCGGCAGCGAAAACCCCCTTTTTGCCAGGTACAGACTGTGTTATGGGGTCCCCTGCCAGGCACCCTCCTTCCCTGGCAGGCAAATTCGAGAGGCATGAGGAATCATCCACTTTCTGTCCAACCGCCAAGACGACACGGTCGGCGGTCAGCTTTCGGCCTGGACCTTCATTGTCGATAATCGGGTTGAAATTTCCCTTTTCATCAAGAGCGGTAAGGCAACGGGAAAGAGACAGAGCCGCTTTCCCTGTCTCATACTCGGAAATTTCCGCCACAGCCCAACCATAATCTATTTTGATGCCGGCCGAGGTCGCCAGGGTCAGGTCACTTCGTTTGGCAGGGATTTCATTTGGATTTTCAAGACAGACTATCCGGATCTGCTCTGCGCCCAGCATGGAGCAGCTCATGGCACAGTCGACGGCTGTATTTCCGCCGCCAACAATTACGACCTTTAGCCCATCCAACGACTCTGCGTTTCCAGCCCGAACACCGGCAAGCAAGTCGATGCCCTGAACAACGGATTGCCCGCTGCACCCGGGGATGTCCGGGCTTACCCCCAAGCAGGCCCCTACGGCGACAACCACCGCGTCATAATCGTTTTCCAGGGTTTCGAACAAAATATCCCGGCCCACCTTCTTTCCGGTTTGAAATTGAACACCCATGGCTGCAAGCATATCTATTGCCCGGTCCACTTCAGAAGTGGGCAGTCGAAATTCAGGGATAACCCGTCGGAGGAAACCGCCCGGAGAATCTCCCGATTCAAAAACATCCACCTGGTGACCATAAGAGCGGAGCTCATAGGCCGCCATCATCCCGGCGGGACCCGATCCTACAATGGCCACTTTTTTACCTGTAGCCGGTGCAATTTCAGGAAGTTCATATAGTTTGTCCTGGAAGGTTTCAGCCAGATAACGTTTGAGCGCTTTTATA
>DSCZ01000144.1 GCA_011048855.1 Desulfobacteraceae bacterium
GCTCTCCGCCGCGGGCGGAGGGGGCGGAGGCGGATCACCAGGGGTGGATGCGGACGGTGGTCCGGGAGGCTCCGGGGGAGGAGGAGGCTGTTGACTGGATGGTGTGAACGCCGGGTCCGGCGGTACAGGCATTCCAGGGCAAGGTTATAAAGGCGGAAGCGGTCTCCGGCCGGAAAGAAGCGGCGGCGGCGGCGGGGCCGGAGAACCCGGTGGGGACGCGGCCGGAAATTTCGCCGGATCCGGAGGAACAGGCCTGCAGTATCCCCAATTTTCACACGCGGGTGACGGGGGCTGGTTTGCCGGGGGAGGAGGAGGCTCCGCCTACGGCGAAACCACCCCCAATATGCCGGGTTCCGGCGGCCTTGGGGGAGGTGGTGACGGTAGTACGACGGCAGGTCATTCAGCCATTGCCAACACCGGTGGTGGCGGTGGAGGCGGAGGCAACGGTCATAGCGGTGGAAACGGCGGATCGGGAATTGTCATTGTCCGTTACCGAATAGTTACATCCATAAGCGTTTCAGGCGATGTGTCACTGAATATCGGAGACGGTATTTTACAGGCAGGCCAGGGTCAAATCGAAGATACAGACGACACGTCAACTTTGAGTTGGTCGTCATCAGTGGAAGACCCGGATTTAAACAAAATCACCGTTCTAATCAGCATAGGATCCCTGCCGCCAGGGCTTGAGCTCAGATTGAATCCGCAGGGTTCAACAGCCGTGGTTTTGAGCGATACGGCTCAAGATTTCATTCTCGGCATCGGAAACGAATTCAGGTCGGAAGTGCTGGCTTACAGCCTGGTGGTCACCGACTTCGACCAGCTGTTCGCTTGCACGGAACCGTTGACCATAGAATACACCCTCGCTCCCCAGTAATACGGGGAATAAAACAGGCCCGGCGGTCGATCCTCTTTTTTTATGCCAACCTCTCTATTGCTCGGGAGGCTCGTCCCCGGGCGGGGTGATCGCTTTTCTATTCCTTTCAGCAAAATAAAGGGGTGGCGCCGTGCCCCCCTTGTCCACGCCGAACCAGACCGTGCGATGCGGAAAGGGTATTTCGATGCCGCGCTCATCAAACATTCTTTTCATCTTTTCCAGAAATGCCCGGCGCACGCCAAACTGCCGCATTGGAAGAGTTTTCATGCGCACACGGATTTCCACCGCGGAATCTCCAAGATTATTCAAGCCGAACACTTCAAGGTCCCCCGTGATGTAGCGGCCCCAGGTTTCATCCTGCCTGAGCTCTTTCGCCACCTCGTGCAAAGCCTGAACCACCTCGTCATACCTCTCCCGGTAAGCCACGGAAACGTCGATCAATGCATAGCCGTAACCACGATTGAAGTTGGTCACTGAAGTCACCTGGCTGAAGGGAATCACATGCACGGTTCCCGAAAGATCCCGCAGTGTCACAGTCCGAACGTTCAGGCCCTCAACGGAACCGCTGAACCCCCCGGCGGTCACCCAGTCTCCAACAGATATGGCATCCTCCAGTAGAATAAAGGCACCCGTAATCACATCGCGCACAAGCGTCTGTGCCCCGAAACCAACCGCCAGACCCACAACACCGGCCCCGGCAAGCAGCGGCCCGATGTTGATCCCTATCTGAGACAATACAAGCATCGTGGCGATCACACCCAGGGTAATTCGCACCACGTTTCTGAGCAACGGGAG
The DNA here is from genome assembly GCA_011048855.1 of Desulfobacteraceae bacterium. The sequence continues at coordinate 1,670 of DSCZ01000144.1, forward strand.
CAAGGTCAGTTTCCGTGTGCTTCCGAATTCTTTCTCCGTTTCACGGGTCAGCGACCGCTCTATCAGCATGCTGACGACTTCCCACAACACAAAGGCTCCGATAATTATCACCGCCAGGATCACCAGCTCGCTGACGACATAACCACCCGACGGAGAAAACAGCCATCTCAGGGTTCCAAGGCCCCAGGCTTCCAGGATGGAAAAAACTGCGATCACCCAGACAACGGCCTTCAGCGTGTGAGTGACAAACGGAAGATAACGGTTCGCCCGTTCCTCGAGTCCTGGAAATGCCGTTTTTATCTCATGGCTGACTTGGAACAATCGATCCACACCGCGATGGATCATGCGAACTAAAAATCCGGCCAGAGCCAGGACAAATGCCGTCCACGCAAATCCGGAAAGCAGAAAAGCCAGGCCGCCTTCTATCTCAAGCAGCCAGGTTAAATAAATTCCTAAGACGATAATGATCGCCGCAATGTGCCAGACATCGGCGAAACGCCGGGTAAAACTTCCGATCGCCCAACGCCTGGATGGCTTTTTTCCGGCTTTAACCTCCTCATCCGCTGGAGGTCTATCCTGCCGCAACCACTTGCTGACGCTGTTTTTGTTCTGCATCACCAGCATCACCAGCATCAGCGTGATGGCAAAACCGAGGAACTTCATCAGAAAGAGATGCAGCCCGCCCGGCATGCCCATCAACAAGGCGGTTTCCAGTATAAAATAGCCGTATATGGCGAGCCCGGCCGCACGCCGGATCCACAGGTACAGGTAAAAAGCGTTTTCGTCTCCAACCGGCAACAAGCGAAGCGAAGGAGCCCTCGGAACCAGCACCACGTTGGAAACGACAAGAACGATCCGTGCAAGCACATTGGCATTGATCAACATCAATGCAACCAGCCTTGTCTCGTACCTGGGGTCCGTCAGGGGCAGGACCCCGTAAGCAACCATCCCGAACGCGACAACAGGCAGGATGTCCAGAACGGTTCTCGCTGCAGCCAGCAACAGCCGTATTGGAAGCCGGTCTGTTTTACGGTCGACAACGGCCCGATGCGTCCTGGACAACAAGCGCCGGGCAAGCCACCCGGCCAGGAAGCCGGCCACCAGGACCAGCGCCACCTTTCCGGCCATCTCAGCCCAGAGCAGAAGATTTTGAGGGTCTCTCGCTCTGACTGCGAGGCCCTGAATAAGCTCTGGCACGGCAAAAATGCCGTGAGCGGCCTCTGATAGCTGACCTGTCAGCCGGCCCATTTTATCGGAAACCACGATCATCAATCGGCCTCCAAAACCGATGGAGTCGGACGATGATTCGTTGACCGATTCTTTCCCCGAAGACTCACCCGGGGCTGCTGCACCTGATTCGGGGGAGATAAAAAAAACCAGCATTATCAGTGCCAGAATCGGGATCGATCGAAATGAAGCACGAAAAAACATGGCTTTCTCCCTTTCAGAATGACATTTTTCACTTGCTCAGACTATACGTAAACCACAATTTCCTTTCAAGTCGAAACGAGCGACGTCCCCGTCGCGATATCCGCTGTCTTCTCAATGTTCTGTGGGAGCGGATTGTATCCGCGATATCCTTATTGCCTGAAGTTGCGGACAACAATCGCACTTACAAAGTGCTCCCACACTGTCGTACTGGAATTTTGTTTTTGATGTTTTGTGGAAGCGGATTGTATCCGCGATATCCTTACCCTCTGTGCACACACATCACCCGTTCAACTGCATCCGGCCGATGATTTCCTGGTTGCGAAAGATCTCGTATTTCTCTTCGTCCAGCGGATAATCCCAAGAACCGGTTCGATGAATAATACTTCCACCAAATCCGGTCTTGAACCTGTACATTCCATAAAACGGGTGATCCGGATCGGGGGCCGGCGCCACCGCGCCCATATCGTAAACCAAACAACCTTTTGCCCTGGCAAGGCGGATAGCCGCCCACTGAATGGCATAGGAGCCCATCAAATTCCTGTTTTCGGTGGAGGATGCACCGAAAAGATACGTGGCGGTCCGTCTCGAAATCGTGATGATCGCACCGGCAAGAAACCTGTCGCCGTGTGTCGCCAGGAGAAAGTGGCGCTCTGGGGAATCAGAATCGCTTGCAGGAACCGGGAACAACGCGGAAAAATGCTCGTAGCCGCAAACGGGGAAGCCGTTGCGTTCAGCTGTCTGGCAGTAAAGTTCATAAAAAATCGGGAGCAGTTCAATTGAGGCAAAAAAAACACTGACGCCTTTTTTTGCGGCGAGGCGGATATTGTACCTCGTTTTCGGCTTCATTCTTGAAAGAATCTCGTCTTCCCCGCCATCGAGGTCCAGGTGCACGGCGTCTGCAACGGTCAAATCCGTAACGGCCTTTCTGAGTTTCCATGCGTTCGTTCCGAAATTCATGCGGACTTCCTGCAATCTTGCCTCCGGGCGCCCCGGCCATCTTCTCTTCTCTCCTTCATTGCCATCCTCCATGTACTGAGACTTCCATGGAAGATCATACCGTATAAAGGCTGGCGGCGAACCCATTTGGTCGGTCAATCGGTCGGACAGGGATTCCAGGAACCGTCCGTAGTGTTCCGGCGCGGGACCGAATTCAGGCCCCTGGGGTACGTAGGCCACCGATACCTCCCGGCCTAAGGTCCTCGTGAGCAACAGCAAATCGCCGCTTAAACCAGGGCAGGAGAAATTAAAAGCACTGGGCCTCCAGCCCAGTCGCGATTTTACCTGGCTCCAGAAAAATGTTTGAAAGACAATATCGGTCGCAAAGAGCGACTTCGTTTCCTTTGGCTGCAATTGTATTTTCATCATAAAACTCTTATATCAAAATTGATGGCCTCGTAAGAGGTCACAAATAAGACGGCTATGGAAAAAGATTTCCCGCATAGCGGGACGAATCCTGAGGAGTAAGGCGTACCTACAGTACGCTGCAGCGACGAAGGATGAAGCGTAATCCCGCGTGCCGCGGGATTGGACTTTTTACGACGCCATCAAAATTTAAAACCCCGCTGATTCAAGTCGATAGGGTGTTCCCACACCATATATTCCGAACCAACGAGGTCCTGACTCCATACAATAATATGAAATTTTTTTCAAGTTTGATGGCGTCGTAAAAAGCTGGTTTATGCCCCTTCGAGGCAACCTATGAACAACGAACTTGATTAACCGGCCTGGATATGTAGTGTGGGCACGCCAAGCATCGACCGTGAATTGGTGGGCAATGCCCACCCTACGTTTATAAAAATCTGTAGGAGCGACGTCCCCGTCGCGATATCCGCTGTCTTCTCAATGTTCTGTGGGAGCGGATTGTATCCGCGATATCCTTATTTTCGGTGTCGGCGTCGGCTGTTTTTCATGTAGTTCTTTTTTCCGCCAGCTAACAGCTTGTTTCCATCCGGAAAATGAAGATCGAATCATTCTTATATCGGAGTTCCAGAATAAGCCACCTCCTCCTTGACTCAAAAATTGGATTTTGTTACACATTTTTTATATTTCATCCTACAAAGTCTAATTCAAAAAAGGAGGCCGAGCATAAAAAGCAAAATTACAACACTTATTATATTTGCGCTTTTTCTTTTGACTTGCCCATGTCAAGCATCGACTGAAACAGTTCTTGTGCCCATCGCGAAGGGGTGGGCGAAAAATTCCGTTAACGCTAATATTTTGAGACACAATTCGGTGACAACCCACGAAGATAACCAGTACGTCGCATTCTATGATGAAGATGGATTTGTGGTGCTGGCCAAACGCAAACATGGATCTACAAACTTGAACCTGAGCTTTGACTTATACCAGCCGGCGCGCCGGATAAATGGATTCGCCTGTCTTCACATTCATCAAACCCCGGCTGTTGAGCCTTACTTCCGGCAAAAAATCGTTCGGCAGAAAGATGAAGGTATAAAGGGGATCGTGAAAGGGGAAGCCCCGTTCGGCCAGGAATTTCTGAAGGGCTGAATCTTTTTCCGCCAGCTCCTCCATGGGCCTGTCCGACATCATGCCGCCCAGGGGCAAGGGTAATTCATAAACGATGCGTCCGTTTTCCACCGCCGTGATGCCGCCTCCCATTTCGAGCACCCGGTTGACGGCCGCCGCCATGGCCTCGGGGCTTCGCCCGATCACAACGATCTCGGTAGCGGTGTTATAAGTGGAAGCAATTCCTTCCACCCGGTCCGCATATCCCGCAAGCACTCCGTTGGCGACCCAGCGACCCTGTCGATTCAAGGTTGCAACCCGGTTGAACCCCTCCCTGGCGGAGATGTCCAACACCCCTTCCCTCACGGGAAATTCAGCCTGCTCAATACGGGTTATAACCGGGTTCAAGAGTCTCATGACCGGAAACGCGGCGATCCCGCCTCCCTCGACCCCATCGGCCGGGATGTCGAAAAAACCAGGTTCGGCACGCCAATCGAAGTCCAAGGCTTCACCGAAAAACCGGCTCCAGTCGAGCGTCGGGAAAGGTTCCAGGAGACGGCCGTTTTCAGCGGCTATCCTTCCCCGGGAAATAACCATCTCCGGCGTTGGGTGACCC
>DSCZ01000440.1 GCA_011048855.1 Desulfobacteraceae bacterium
CTCCGCCTCTTTGCGGGCGCGGACTATGGCCTCTTCGGCCTCCCTGGCTTTTCGGGCCGCGATTTCTTCTTCGGTAAGTGCACGCGCGTCTGTAACCTCCCCGGGCGTAGTGTCAGTGCTCCGCACCTGTTTTTTTGCACATGACGAAATCGTCAAAACGATTGTAAACAGAAACAACACCGCAATACAACAATTAAGAGTTCTTTTACCCATGATCTTACAACCTCCCGAAAAAAAATAGTCAAATGCAAAAATATCGTCGGTAACGCTGAACACACTCATTTCAGGTTACTAACATTTCTCCAGCTTTATATCAAGGTCCCCAACATGGTGTAATCTGCTCCCCGTCCATAAGCGTTATCCGTCTCTGGTTCTCCCCCCATGCATCCATCAGGTAAAGATGGTGTGAACCGGCACGGTTCGAACTGAACACGATGTAACGGCCGTCCGGCGACCAGCTCGGATCCTCATTGTCGCTCCTGCCCCGTGTGAGCCTTGTGGCTCCGGAGCCATCCGGGTTGATTGTGTAGATATGAAAAACCCCGTCGCTCATAGACACGAAAGCTATCTTTCCCGTACTCGACCAGTCGGGGGAAGTGTTGTAATTGCCTTCGTAGGTGATCCGTTCCTCCGTACCATCGGCCATGTCCATAATATAAATCTGTGGAGATCCCGATCTGTTGGATACGTAAGCCAGCCTGTCGCCTTCCGGAGAGAATGTCGGGGAAACGTTTATCCCGTAATGCTCGGTCAAACGCCTGGGGTTCGAGCCCCTCGGATCTATTGTATAGAGAGCCTGCTCTCCCTCGTCACTGTACGTCAAAGCTATACGGCGTCCGTCCGGCGACCATGCCCCTCCCAGATTCAGCCCCCTCCTGGATGAAACAACGGAGACCCGCCCGGACTTCATATCCCGCATAACCAGGATACCTTCTTGTTCTTTATACGAATTATAAATCAACTTTGATCCATCCCTGGAAAAATTCGGGAAGAGAGCCATTTCTCCATCAAAGGTGATCTGCTCCACGTCCTTTCCATCGAAGCTGCAGGTATAGATTTCCTTTTTTCCGGTGGTGTCACCTACAAATGCGATTTTCGTCAAAAACATACCCTCAGCGCCGGTCAAAAGCTTTATCAGGTCGTTTCCTATCCGATGCATCGTGCGTCTATACCGGTGCCTGTCGCCCAGCAGGCGTTTTCCAAGAATCTCGCGCCCCCAGAAAACATCATAGACTTTCACTTCTACTTCGATGTTGTCCCCGACGCACGAATATGCCCCAAGAACAAGCAATTCGGCACCGATGACCGACCAGTCCTTCAATCGCAGATCCTTCCGGGAAAGGGAAACAGGCCTGTCCTGAAGGTAAGCCTCTCTGTCGAGCGGTTGAAAAAATCCACTTAGATCGAGAGCGTTCATCAAAGCGGCAGGAAGGTCTCTTTCCAGTTCCCGGTTTCCGGGTTCCGCCTCGAGATTCAAAAAGTCAGGAGCGGCTATAGTGAATTTCCGCGCAGCCGGGGCATCTATATCTATGTAAATCTGGCCGAATGCCCGGCCCACATCCACCTGCATCAAAAGGAGGAACACCAAAGCGCCGGTCAAACATCCCAGCATAGAGCGAGCGTAAAATTTTTTGATATAAAAGGAAAACATGATTCATTCCTTGACGCCGCGAAATCCCTGCGGCTTGGTTTCCATCCGGCATTTCCGGATGGGCACGGCCTAATCAGCGCAGGAAATCGCGCAGGCTGAAATTCAAGATAATCACTTCCCGGCTCTTCCCGTACCCTTCGGGAAGCGGGGGAAGCGGATCGGAGCGCTCTACGGCCTTGAGCACGGACTGGTCGAACCGCGGATTTGAAGAGTTCCGCCTCAGGCTGTAATTGATTATCGATCCTTCGCGCCTGACCTGCACCACCACCTCTGCTTCAGGATTGCCGGATACACTGTCAAGCGCCGCGGGATATGTCCAGTTGCGCGAGATGTGCTCTCTCACCTGCATTTCGTAAAGCCTGTCGCGTATGCTGGTGCCGAATCCGCCGCTTTCCCCGCCCTCACCGGCCTCAGATCCTGCGTCACCGGCTCCCAGGCGGGCGATGGCATCGCCGATCACCGAGTCTTCTTTTTTCTTTTCCTCCAATTCCCTTTGAACCCTGTTCACCGCGTCGGATATCATGGAGGCTGGATCATCCCGCCGACTTTCCTCTTTTCTTTCAATACGCGAGACCGCACGGTCTATAAGTTCCGCCGGCTTCACCGTGGGTCTGGGGGCGACCGGGGACGGAGCATCAACAACTCGCTTGGCGATAACAGCCGGTTTTTCGGCCGCCTTCTCGGGTTCTATACGCCTGGCAGGTCTTGCATCGGTGACCGTTGAAGACCTTTCCGATTCCGAAACGGCTTCAGGCGCGGCTGGAGTGACTGAGGCGCCTGCTGTTTCCGCCCCCCTGTTTGTTCCCGTGCGCGGAGCGGCGAGCTCCACCAGGTCCACCTCGTATACCTGGCCGCCGATCTTTCTGGTCGGGATCGAGCCGGAATAAAATAAAACGCTGGATATGACTCCGGCATGAAGCAGGACGGACAGGGCCACCATCAAGGACCACCGGGGCCCGGCAGTGGAACTGAATCCGGAGCCGAAAGACGACGCGCCCATGTAATTTAATCCTCCGGTTCGGTGACCATCCCGAGTTTGTCGACGCCCGCCCTTTTTATCCGGGCGACGACCCCGATCACGGTTCCATAAGGTACACTCTCATCGGCTCTGAGAAGCACTTCCTTTTCGGTGCGGTTTTTAAAAATACTGCGTACTTTTGCTTCGAGGTCTCCCAGTTCCAGTCTGTGCTCTTCGAGAAAAACGGTCCCGTCGGCTTTAACGGTGACCATCAGCGGGTCTTCCCGCGTCTTGATTACTTTGCTTGTCGTCTTGGGCAGATTGACTTCCACACCCTGGCTCAACATCGGTGCTCCCATCATGAATATGATCAACAGCACCAGCATCACGTCGACAAAAGGCACGATGTTGATTTCAGACATCAACCGCGAATTGCCGTCGCCTGTCTTCATAACTCACCCGCTTTCACCCTTTCTTTCCCATTTTTTCTTTCAAAAACTGTCTCTCCACCATGCTCAAAAATTCAGAAGAAAATATTTCCATATCAGATTTCAACAAACCTATCCTATGCAAAAAATAATTGTAAGCAACCACTGCAGGAATAGCCGCCGCCAGCCCTGCAGCCGTTGCAACCAGGGCTTCGGAAATCCCCGGAGCTACCACTGCAAGGCTCGCCGACCCCATCATTCCAATGCTCCGAAAGGATTCCATGATACCCCAGACGGTGCCGAAAAGCCCTATGAACGGAGCGGTGTTCCCGGTGGTGGCGAGAAAGCTGAGCGCACGCTCGAGGCGGTTTCCCTGATCGATCGCAGCCTTCTTCAGCGAGCGTTCCAGATTGTAAATGACGGTCCGTCCGGACTCCGGGCTATCCTCGATTTCCGAAATCTCCTGTCTTTCGATGGAATCTTGAGAACTCTGCAGCTTCCGCATCCGGCTGAATTCTCCGTAACCTGCACGGAACAACCGGGCCACCGGGCTGTATTCAAGATCCCGGCACGCAGCGTATACGTTTTTCATGCCCCTGTTTTCCCAGAAAAGCTCCAGGAAATGATCCGTTTCCTTCCGGGCTTTTGCAAGCAGCCGAATCTTGAGAAAGATTATCGACCAGGTGACGATAGAAAAAATGAGCAATATCATTAAAACGAGCTTCACTATAATATCTGCATTCGCTATCATATGCAGAACGCCCGTGTTCATTGAAGCACCGATACTCAAATGTACTAAGGGAATCTGAAACATACACTCCTCACCCTGGCTGGGAAAAACCGCATCGAAAGAAAACTGGGGAACGGCGGTAATATATATAAGTAATGTTCCTGCCGGAACCTTTCAAGCAGATTTGAAAAAACAATCCATTCACTGGACTGCCTGTACCACAGAGCCGGATTACCTACAAGCGAAAATAATTGGAGAAAAAAGTCCAAAAGGAGCCGGAAACCGGCAAATATCATCCGGGAACAGCGCAGGATTGCTCAGTGACCGTATCCCCGCAGACACAAATTCGAAGGGATTTACCACGAACTCTGCAACCCCGACGGCATCAGACGTCGAAAACACCGGGAGGCCGGCTTTCAGCGGCGCATCTGAAACAACCGCGATAACATTTCCGTCAAACGCCGCCGGATCGAGGGACGTCGCTTCCCGTCCGGATACGAAGATCTTTGGAACAGACTCATGTTTATACCCTTCGACGATCACCAGGTCGACCCCTTTAAACAAATGCAATACGTCCTGCGGGCGCGGTTCAGACTCAGTCTCCCTGGTCATGGCGATCACGGAGTCCGAGGCCGTGACCGTCACCGATGCCCCTGCCCGGCGATGACGCCAGGAGTCTTTGCCAGGCATGTCCGGTTCAAACCTGTGACCTGCATGTTTGAGGGTACCTACTCTCAGTCCCTTTGAGATAAATACTGGAAGAATAGACTCTATAAAAGTAGTTTTGCCTGAATTGGAATATCCTACAAAAGCTATTAATGGCGGAAGCATCATCTATCGCCTGCCTCCGTCGAAAACGAATCCTGGAATATACGGTCGAAAACCATCTTTTCCTCTCTCTCACACCATTGCTTGAAAGTTATGTATTTCTCGAGGAGGGCCTTTCCTTCAGCCGTCAATGAAGTCCCTTTTTTTCGGTCCGTATCGACAAGCCTCATCTGCAGGTAGTCTTCTGACACTTTGATCTTGCTCCAAACCCCTTTATAGGACATTTTCATGAGCTTCGCAGTGCGGTTGATGGAACCGGTTTTCTCTATATTTTCCAGTATCGTCCGGCGTCCTTCGCCCATGACAATGCGGTTGCGTTCATCCACAAGCCAGTGCCTCGACCTCAATCGAATGGCTTTCATCCGTTTTCCTCCATGGCCTCAAATAACAACTCACCGCTCCGGGAAGGATCATAGCCTCCCATCGCGGCCACCCGCTCCCTGAATCGACTCGACTTAACAGTATCCAGCAAGGCCTCCATCAGCCTGGTTGACGCGAAGGAACCAGAGACGACCAGGTCATACTGCTCTCTGACCATCGGGACAAAATCCAGGTCCAGCGCCTTCGCGGCCGCATAGATACCCATTCCGCAATCCGCTGCTCCACTCAATACGTCCACGGCAACGGCCATGTGAGTAAATTCCTCGTGTTCATAGCCCGCTATGGAGCCGGCGTCCAGTCCTTCCTTTCCTAAAACATGGTCCAGAAGCACCCTGGTTCCCGATCCCGCCTGACGGTTAATGAACGTCACATCATCCCTCACCAGATCATGGATCCCCTTTATCCCCAGCGGATTGCCTTTGGCCACGATCAACCCCTGGTCCCTCATCACCATATGGTATACCCTGACATCCAGCCCGGGAAGATACCTTTTTATATAGCTGATATTGTACTCTCCGGTTTCAGGATCCAGCAAATGGGACCCCGCCATATGGCAGGCTCCTTTTCTGAGGGCGATCAACCCCCCGAGGCTTCCTACATTCGCCGAAGATATCCGGATGGCTCCGCCGCCGCTTCGGATTTCATCCGCCAGAACGTCGATCGTCATATCATGGCTGCCGATGATCACGATCGTATTCGAAAGCCATGCCTCATCAACCAGGAGCTCGGCCTCCACGGTCTCCCCCTGCCGCACACCCTCCGACAGGGCCGGAACCCTGACAACCGCTTCGGCCCTGATCAAGGTCGTTATGGAACCGGCGGCCCTGGCAAGCGGCGTTGCAATATAACGGGGGCCGACCCTGCCGACGGCGACCCTCAAAAATTCTTCCGTTCCCGCCTTGGACGGCACATCCCGGCTCATTTCCACAGGAATTCTCTCGGGTTCCGGCGGTTCCAGCCCCTGCATCCGGAAAAGCAAAGGTTTTATGAATTGACTGAAAGAAAGCACACACGATACCGGGTATCCCGGATTGCCCACAACCGGTTTACCCCGAACATCGGCAAGCACAGTAGGCTTCCCGGGCATCATGGCCACGCCGTGCGCAAGGACTTCACCAAGGGCCCCGAGCACATGAACCGTATAATCCTTGCTTCCGGCGGACGACCCCGCGTTTAACACCACGAGGTCAACATCC
>DSCZ01000362.1 GCA_011048855.1 Desulfobacteraceae bacterium
CGCGGCTGCCACGGCAGTGGAAGGGTTCAATCTGTTAACGATAGGCAAAGATGCGTTTGTGATCACGGAGGATATTTTGTAAGCTTGGGGTTAAAAGGATGGGTTATTCGACTGCTGAGATTGCGCGTTTTCTTGGAATCACAACATCGGTCGTGAATCGGTCAGCCGCTTCAGATGAGTTGCAGGATTTGGAAAAATACCTGTAAGTTGCTCTGGAACCAACGTTCCCATACCCACGGAGTTTTTCAAGGTAGATCTCCTTTTCGTTTGAAATTTCGATCTCCCGCCTGTTGGCCTCATAGACGCCCCGCTCAACCGGGATATTCCCCCGCGAGGCCGACGTCCAAGCATACCACCGGCTCGGGCGCAGGCCGCGCTTTTGGGTAGCTCCGGCCAAGCCGAATTACCCCGAACGTGCCGGAGTTCTATGGATTGACTTTTTTAATGAGCGAAAGGGCTTCCTCCCGGACCGAACCTTTGAATCGTCGCTCGACCGCCGCTTTCAACATCGGAAGGGTTATCGTGCGCCCCAGCCCGGCAAGCACTGCCAGCGAGGCAAGTGCGAAATCCGGCGACTTGAGGCCCTGAGCCTTGAAATCGACGGTATGAACCTCGGCGTCGGTCCGGGGGATATCAACACCCGAGACTCTGAGCACCAATGCATTTTCACCCAGTGAGGAAATGAGGGCTTTCCTGCGGGCCACACCCTCCTCAGCGAGTGCCACCACTACCGTAGGTTTTTCTATTCCGCTAAAGAGAATGTCTTCGGGTGAAAGAATCAGTTCACTGACGGAAGGGCCGCGAAGCACGGTGATGTTGTATTCATTTTTCTGGCTTGCCCTGAGCCCTGCGCTCATCCCCGCCATGCAGAGGATTTCGCCTGCGGTCAGGATTCTTTGCCCCGCGCTTCCAAGCAGGACGATTTCCTCGCGGGCGGCGGAGGGAGCATTGAACTGTGCATCAATTTTTTGGGGAGGGGACGGTTTTTTTTGTTCGGCCGCCACCTTGCGGTAATACCCGCCGTATTCTTCCCTGAGGTTGCATTCAACCGGTCCGTCCAGGGGAGGCAGGGTGTTCAAACCTCTGTCTATGGCAGATGGGGTCAGTTTGTTGCGCTTGCTGTATCTGCCGGTGCATATGCCCCAGATGTCCATTACCGAGAAACCTTTGAATCTTACAGCCTCCTCGATTTTTTCCGGAAGATCCTTCGTGTAGCTGGAGCAGCGGGTGACAAACGGTGCACCTGCGGCCCGTACAAGCTCGGCTGCATCCATCGGCCTTTCGAGCCTGTTGAGGAAACCGGAGCCGACAACGGCATCGGGTGGAGTTGTAAAAGAGCACTGCCCTCCGGTCATTCCGTAATTGAAATTATTCAGGATCAGCAGGGTAAGATCGACGTTGCGGCGACATGCCGCGGCCAGATGAGCACCCCCGATGCCGAGCCCTCCGTCTCCCATCGTGACCACCACGGTCAAGTGCGGTTGGGCGAGCTTGATGCCGGTTGCGTAGGTAAGTGCACGCCCGTGAAGTCCGTGGAATGCATGGGTGTTGAAGAAAGTGTCAAAAAGCCCGGAACAACCTATGTCACTTACGAGAGCAACCTGGTTTCCCTCGATCCCCATGGACTGAAAGGCCTTGTCAAGCGCCTTGGTGACCGTATCGTGGGAACAGCCGGGACAGTAGGCCGGTGGGCGGTTTTTGTTTATAAGGCTAGCCATTTTTTATCACCCCCTCGATCGTAGCGGGCGAAATGAGATCTCCGTTCATGCGCCCGAAAAAATCCACCCTTTTGCCGGACAGGACCCGCTTGATTTCACGTACATACTGTCCGAGGTTCATTTCCACGACAACGATGCGTCTGTATCCTTCGGCTTTTTCAGAGATCAACCGCTCCGGGACAGGCCAGAGGGTTTTTAAAACCAGCAGCGAAACCGGCCGGCCCGCAGCCTTGAGATTCTTTACGGTCGCCGCCGCCGCCCTGGCTGTGACCCCGTAGGTGATCAGGAGAGTATCCGCTCCATCGGCGGTTTGTTCGTCGAAAAAGGTAAAACGCCCCAAACCCTTGAGGATTTTGTCTCCCAGCCTTCGACGTATCGAATCGATCGCTGCCGGATCTATCGTTATGAAGCCGTCTTCGCCGTGGGTCGAAGATGTCTGCCGGACGAGCACCTTCCCGCCGATGGGTAGAAACGGTGGAACTCCGCTTTCATCCTGAACTTTGAATGGCAGATAAGGTTCTTCTTCGGAAGCCAGCGCCCGTTCCTTAAGAGGAGGCGTGGCCCAGGTGTCCATATCCACACTCTCCCGTGTCATGCCGATTTCTTTGTTCGAGGCTATGAAAACAGGGCATCTGAATTCTTCGGCAAGGTTGAATGCATGCACGGTCAACTCGTAGCAGTCCCGCACATCGGTCGGGACGAGCACGATCACCGGAATACCGCCGCTGTTCCCCCAGCGGAGAAACTGGATGTCGCCGTCCGCTCCCCTGGTGGCGGAACCGGTGGACGGCCCCAGCCGCTGAACGTCGATTATCACGATCGGGATCTCGCTTCCAATGGCGAACGATATATGCTCGCTGTAAAGGCTTATACCGGGCCCCGATGTGGCTGTCATCACCTTGAGCCCCGCCATAGAGGCTCCGAGACAGGCACCGGTGGATGCTATTTCGTCTTCACATTGAAGACATATTCCCCCTGAGGGGGGAAGAAGCCTGACCATCGAGGCAAAAACCGTTGTTGCCGGGGTGATCGGATAACCGGCAAAGAAACGGCATCCCGCCGCGAGCGCGCCGAGGCCTATGGCTTCGTTTCCTTCCATGAAGGTCATGGTCATCGCTGTTCTACCTCCTTTTTTTCTAAAACATAAAAATGACGAATCCGCCCAGTTTCAGCTGAATAACCCGGGCGACCCAATGCATCCTAAGTATACTTAATCACCGGGAACGTAAAGTCTTTTTCGGAAGAAACCGATAGGAAAGCAGGTAGTGATATGTTTTTCAGACTCCTCTCCGACACTCCCATAAGAGATTCCGGGTAAATGGTTTTTTTATACCGGTGGATCAGCTTTATGTGATTGACATTAAAGGTTGCGTATTTGAAAATTGCAGATCGAATCAAATGGTCAACTTAAAAAAAAGGAGGATGGTCATGCCGGAATTTGGTTCACCTTTTTCAGGATTGGCAAAAGATCGCAAACTCACGGACCAGGAATTAATCCGTGCAATACGTTTCATGATAGCCGCCGAATATGAGGCGATCCAGCTCTATATGCAGCTTGCGGAATCCACAGACAACAAGCTCGCGATAGAGGTCCTGACGGACATCGCCGACGAGGAACGGGTGCACGCCGGAGAGTTTCTCAGGCTGCTGCGGGAACTGGCTCCGGACGAGGAAAAATTCTATGCGGAAGGAGCCGAAGAAGTCGAAGGGGAAATCAAGAAGCTCAAATAATCCAGGGCCGGGTTATGGCCCAAAACCAAGGAAGCATTTGTGTAATGATAAAATCTTTTCGTGGTAAACACCCGAGGATCGGGAAAAATGTATTCATCGCTCCGAACGCGGTGATAATCGGCGATGTCGTGATCGAGGATCATGCCAGCATCTGGTACTGCACCGTCGTCAGGGGAGACAGGTCTCCCATACGGATCGGGGCTTATTCCAACATTCAGGATAATTCCACGGTGCATACGGAGCCGGAGCACCCGGTTACTGTCGGTGCTCATGTAACGGTCGGGCACAACGCCGTGATTCATGGCTGCGTTGTTGAGGAGGCCTGTCTGATCGGCATTGGAGCCGTTGTGCTGAACGGGGCTGTAATTGGGCAGGGTTCCATCGTGGCCGCTCATTCGCTGGTGAAAGAGGGGCAGGTGGTGGATGCTCATCGGCTTGTGGCGGGCGTTCCGGCCAAAGTTAAGCGGGAACTGACCCCGGCCGGGGTTGAACGGTTCAAGGCGACGGCCGAGGGTTATGCAGCACTTGCTGCTGAACATCTATTGTTGTTCGATGACAATCTACGGTGAACGAAAGGAAGAAAAGGATTCAATGCGAAGGAAACACGCGGAAGTGACCGATCGGATGGAGATCGAACGTATAATGGCGTTAACCACCATCGGCAGGCTGGTGACGAACGGCCCCGACGGGTATCCTTATGTGACCCCGGTAAACTTCGTTTTTTATGAAGGGAACATCTATTTCCATTGCGCACCCAAAGGCGAAAAGCTGGACAACCTGCTGCGTGATCCGAAAGTCTGCTTTGAAGTGGATTTCCCGCTTGCCTACATCGGCCGTGATTTCGATCCAAACGGTGGAGCCTGCAGGCTGCACCAGTTCTATCACTGCGTGATCATCCGGGGTACGGCGTCCGTTGTAACCGACGAGGTATTGAAGACAAATGCCTTGAATGCGCTGGTAGCGAAGCATGAGCCGTCGGTGGATTTCCCCCCGGTTACAGCGGAGTTGGAAGGATTTCATCGATGTGCGGTCGTTGAGGTCAGGCCTTTATCGATAACGGCGAAGAGCGACGTTGGAAAGAACCGGCCGGAGGATGAACGGCGGGCGATCGCTCACCGGTTGAAAGAACGCGGTGGTCCGGCAGATCTGGAAGCGGTCCGTGCGATGGGTTTCGACCCGGACGCTTTTGAATCATCTGCAGACTGAGATGGCCGCTATTTTCTTGTCGGGGGGCCTTTTCTTTTTTTATCCGTGTAACCGGGCGGGTAGCGCCTGACGACCTCCGGGTGATAGCGATAGGGTCTGTCCGTGTCCATCTCCAGCGTCACATTGTCGCCCAGTTGTATGTGCATGGCTGCCGGAAGATTGGCGGAAATCTCCCATTGACCGCTTCGATAATAAAAGTAAAGACTTCTACCGGTGTCAAAGTAGACTTCGGCTGATGGGTAGTACAAATATTTGTTTTTGGCCCTGTACCCGTGGGCGGGTGCCCAGGGAGGCGGCCCTCCGCGGTCTACGGGGCCGGCATGGCGATACTCCGGGGCGGTTCCAACCGCGATTCGACCACCCTCGCAGCCGGTAATGATGAAAAGGCATGCAACCAGCAACAGCGCCACCGTGTAACGAGTCATTGGGTGTTTCATATGCTCCCTCCTTTCCGGGTCATTATAACATGACAGCCTGAAATGTCACGACGAGGAGAGACCACTCAATCCGCCATCTAATTTTTCATTGACAATGTGGGAAAACGATCTTTCCTGCTCGGCTTATCCGAGTCGGAGTCGGTATCGGAGTCGGCCGTTTGCAGACTGGCGGCTTCGAGTTGCGTCCCGCCTTCATTTTCTGAGCGTTGCCGCAAGGCGAAGCGGATTTTGCAGGATTTCAAGCGCAGAGAGTATGTCCGTGCATACGACATCAGCTGCAATGAGGGTTTCTGTCGCACAACCTTCCCTGAGAATGACCGCAATTCCCAGCGCGGCTTCTCTAAGCATCAGCCGGTCGTTCAGGCCGTTTCCGATGCAGACAGCATGGTGAACTCCGAGGTCCCGAACATAACGGAGCTTTCCGGCATCCTGGTTGCCCGGTGGAAGAACGGAAACCCTGCACTTAATCCCCTCCATTCGGGAGTGAACCTTTCCGAAAGTGTCGGCTGTAAGAATATGGACTTCAATATCGTCCGCGAGCGTATTGAGCCTCTCTTTCACTCCCGGTAGCAATTCTCCATCCACGGCGAGGGTGCCGTTATAATCGAGAACGATATGTTTAAATTCGAATTCCTTATATCCGGGTATATTTATTTTAAACAAAGTTTTCTCCCAAGACTTAACTCGTTTCCATCCGGTATTTCCGGATGGGTACGAGTTTATTGAAATCGCTCCAGCTTGAAAAGTTACATGGTCAAGAACATACGCGGCCGATAGAAGGGTGTCAATTCTTTAACATCATCGGCTGCGACGAATTCGTAGATGCCTATGGAACAAGGGACGTGGGTTGGCAGGAGAGTTTGAATGGGGTCGATTATCCTTTTGAAATGTTGCCCGCATGGCTGGAAGCTGATAAAAGAAATAAAGGCGGGTGCATCGAAAAGAGGCGGCCTGAAAACGAATTACATCACTGATTCCCCTTCTATTGTTAAGGAGTGCCCATCCGGAAATGCCGGACGGGCACAGCGAAGTTTCCAGATCGGAAATGAGGGATTTTGCCCAAGATCAA
>DSCZ01000248.1 GCA_011048855.1 Desulfobacteraceae bacterium
GACCACTTCGGGATTTTCCCCTCACATGAAGTCTTTCTCCTCGCAAACGTGCCCGTTTATGACGTCGAGAAAGAACTCGACATCACCCGCGATTCCATCTACGCCAAGTACTGTCCGAAATCATAGCCCAGCCAAGCCGGGCTACCGCCCGGAAAACACAACGCCAACAAAATGCTTCGAACGATCCTTATATCGAAGTTCCAGGAGCCGTTCTGATTTGGTTGTCCATTGAGGCGTGCCTTTACTTCTTATAACACCCATATATCACGATAAAATGCTGGTGGCACAATATTTTTTGTGTTATTATTGTAGTTTGTGTTTAAAAAATATTCAGGCACCTGACAGTCATAGGTGGTCCGAAAAAAACTTCGTTTTCTTCGGTCGACGGGTCAACAGGTCGTCGCTGACAGGCAAAAAGAATAATAGGAGTGATGGTTGAAGGAAGAGAGTTTTATGAAATACCGCAAAATTTCTATTGTTGAGGATGAATTGGGTACTGCAAAAGATTATAGAGTCATGCTGCAAAATGAAGAAATAACGGGTCTGGAGAGGCTGAAAAAGAGTGAAGAGAGATTGGCTCTTGCCATCCATGGCACCGACTCTGGATTGTGGGATTGGTATGTGCAGACAGGGAAGATTTCTTTCAACGAATGCTGGGCCAGGATCCTCGGCTATACTCTGGAGGAACTGGAGCCGATCAGCATCCGGACATGGAGAAGTTTGTGCCATCCGGAAGATTTGAAAAAATCAGACATGGAACTGGAGCGGCACTTCTCCGGTGAGACGGATTTTTATGAATGTGAATGTCGGTTAAAGCACAAAAATGAATCATGGATCTGGGTGCTTGATAGAGGAAAGGTCGTTTCATGGGATGAAAAGGGAAGACCAGTGCGGATTACCGGGACGCACATGGACATCACCGAGAGTAAATTGAAGGAAATCATGGTTCAGGCCGAGCGTGACATGGGCTATGCCTGGGGCAGGACTACGAAGCTGGAGGAACGACTGGGAATATGCCTTAAAGCGGCCCTCCAGGCCTCCTCCATGGATTGCGGCGGGATCTACGTCATGGATGAGGAGGCCGGAGACCTGGTGCTCAAAGTCCAGGTTGGAATTTCCGAAAGATTTGCCCGCGGGGTTTCCCGCTATTCCAAGGATTCGGATAAGTGGAGGTGGGTCCGGGACGGCACTCCCACTTATGCAAAAACAGAGGAGTTACCGGCAGAAATATTTCATCTTCTTGCATCGGAGGGAATAAAAAGCGTCTCGATGTTACCATTGGTTTTCAACGGCAGCCTTGTAGGCTGCTTCGACCTTGCCTCCCGCTCGATGGACCACATACCGGAAAATCTTCGTGTATCTCTGGAAAGAATTGCACGATATGCCGGTTCGTTGGTTGCCCAGGGATTGCAGGAAGAAAAAATCAGGCAGAACCAGCGTGACCTGGAAGCACTTTTCAACACGATCCAGGACATGCTGTTCATCCTCGACACTGAGGGCAAAATCATACACTGCAATAAGAAAACAACTGAAGAACTGGGATATACTGAAGAGCAGTTAATCGGTAAATCTTTTCTTTTTTTGCATCCTGATGAGTACCACGAAGAGGCTCAGGCAGCAATGACTCTCCTTTTGAAGGGAGATAAGGATACTTGCTCTACCCGGCTCCAGACCAGCGATGGCAGATTGATGCCGGTTGAAACAAAGATAGCTCCTGGTCACTGGGAAGGGCGTAAAGTGCTTATCGGCATCTGCCGCAATATCTCGGAACGTCTGCAGCTGGAGCGCGAGATACGCCAGACGGAAAAGGCCGAAAGCCTCAATCGAATGGCCGGGGCCATTGCTCATCACTTCAACAACCAGCTCCAGGCAGTCATGGGCTTTCTGGAACTGGCAAAGTTCAATCTGGATCAGAGTGACGAGGTGGGCAAATCGGTTACCGAGGCCATGGCAGCAGCAGGCAAAGCCGCCGAGTTAAGCAAACAAATTCTTGCCTGCCTTGGTCAAACTCCTTCAAAACATGGCCTCCTAGATCTTTCAGATATATGTCGTTTGAGCATTCCCCTGCTTAAAGCTGCCATACCCGCCAACATTCTCCTTCGAACCGAGCTATCTGCACCCGGACCTATAATATTTGGCAATTCCAACAGGTTGCAGCAGATGATCACGAACTTGGCCACCAATGCCTGGGAGGCGACCGGAAGGGAGGGGGGTGAAATTCAAATAAACGTCAAGACCGTGGCCGGCGGGGATATCCCGATGTTTCAACGATTCCCTGTCGATTGGCGTCCGAAAAACGATATGTATGCCTGTCTCGAAGTGAGGGATCATGGACATGGAATTGACGAACATGAAATCGAAAAACTTTTTGACCCTTTTTACTCGACTAAATTTACAGGCCGGGGGCTGGGATTATCCCTGGTACTTGGGATCGTAAAAACCCACGATGGTTGTGTGACCGTAGAAAGCTGCAGGCAGCCCCGGAACCGGGAGAACTTAAGCGTAAAGGGCGAGGAAGAAGGCACAATGCCGGAAGTCAAAAACACGATGCATAGCGGGAGCGTATTTCGGGTCTTTCTGCCACTGTATCAAAAGAAGTCGCCACAGCACCAAGTGGCTCTTTGAGCGGGCCAGACACGGTAGATCAGCCGATGGGGTAAATATTCAGTGAAATAACCCGGGCTTCTTTTTGGAGTTTTTATTTTTGTCTACAACCAGTTGGTTTTACCAGGTGGCGGAGAGAGAGGGATTCGAACCCTCGGTGCCGCCTGTAAGCAGCACACGCGATTTCCAGTCGCGCTCCTTCGGCCAACTCGGACATCTCTCCGGAATAAGCCAACCGCTTTCTTTTTAAAACGTCAGTATATCGATGTCATTGTTCATAGTCAAGCCGGATTTCGGCCCCTTTAACCCGGCACTCCGAAGTGGATCCTCGGAAACCGCCAGTGCCGGATAAAAGTCCCTCTCGCAGAACATTAGCCATTTGTCCATCATCATTCTGAGCAAAGGCCGGATCCTCTCATCACCGAACCGTGGAAACCGGTCGACAATTTCAGCCACCCTGCGCCTGGTTTCACAGAATAAATACACGGCCCCGGAAACTCCCTTCAATCTATGGCTCACGGTCTCCCCCTGCGACCGGCGTTCCTGAATAATCAAGAAGGTTTTTCCGTCTGAGGACGCTCAACATATCAGTGGTCATCATGGCCAGATCATACTTGGGACTCCAGTCCCACTCTTCCCTTGCGCAGGAATCGTCCATATTGTTCGGCCAGGAATCAGCAATCTTCTGTTTCACGGGATCCACCAGGTAAACCATTTCAAATTCCGGGACATGCTTTTTGATTTCCGCCCCGACCATCTCCGGAGCAAAGCTCATGGCGGTTACATTGAAGGCATTCCGGTGGCTGAGCCTGTCCGGATCCGCTTCCATCAACTGGATGGCCGCTTCCAGACAGTCCGGCATATACATCATGTCCAGATAGGTACCGGGCTTGAGCGGGCAGGTAAATTTTTTTTCCTTGAGAGCCGCATAGAAAATCTCGACCGCATAATCCGTCGTTCCGCCGCCAGGGGGCGTTACATTCGAAATGATGCCGGGATAACGCACGCTCCGTGTATCCACGCCGTAACGCTCGAAGTAATAATCACTTAAGAGCTCCCCGGTCAACTTGCTGATCCCGTAAATGGTTTGGGGCCTCTGGATGGTGTCCTGCGGGGTGTTGTCGTGAGGCGTGGTAGGACCGAACGCCCCTATTGAGCTTGGGGTGAAGACACCGCAGCGGCACTGCCGGGCAACCTCCAGTACGTTCAGGAGACCGTCGATCCCAACATGCCAGGCCTCGATCGGCCTGGCCTCGGCCGCAACGGACAGGAGTGCGGCCAGGTTATAAATCGTATCGATTTGGTGTTTTTGAACCACTTCATGAATCTGGTTCCGATTCAGTACATCAACGGTTTCTAAGGGACCCGCTTCGAGAACCTCGCGGGGAGGCCTGGTTTTTCGGATCCCTGCGACGATACTCCCATGCGCATACCTTTTTCGAAGCTCGGAGACAAGCTCCGACCCTATCTGCCCTGCTGCTCCGATAACGAGAATATTTTTCATGGCACCTCACCTGGTTGATGCCATATTCCACGATTTACTTTAAGAATACAACCGGAAATATTTTCAAGCAGGCCGGTTTTAAAGTGAACCAACCGCCAATATAATCTCGCGCCAAGCCAAGGAACGGCACGCCCGCAGAATCGCACAGGATAGGTTGACGATAGGTTGTTATTGGCGCCGTTTTTCAAAATTAACGCTCTCATCGATGTCCCCTCGCTCCGAGGGCGCCGGTGCGCACCACAGGTGTAGAGGAGGATGTTCGTCCGGGAAAATCAACGTTTTTATTTTACCGGACGTATATCCTCATCGCCTTTCACCGATGAGTATCCGCCCCACGCTTTTCTCGCTGTTCTCTGTATCTTGGCGCGATGCAAAATCCTTCCCATTTTCAACACCATTGGTTCGTCTTCCACCAGCAACACGGTTTCCCGGTTGCCTGTGACCAAGTCGCCCTGATGCTTCTCCCCAACTTGTTCAATTTTTTCAAAATGCCGCGGCAGGTAAATTTTAACAGTCGACCCTTCCCCGGGTTCGCTGTATACATTTATGAAACCATTGTTTTGTTTGACTATGCCATAGACCATGGGCAGTCCCAGCCCCGTGCCCTTCCCTGGATTCCATCCGGAAATGGTCCTTTTGCCCAATCTCTTCGCTTTGGGTCCCCGGTTTCTTCGCACCGCTTCGGGTGCTCAGTCCCCAATCGCTTCGCTTTGGGTCCCCGGTTTCTTCATCTTGGACAAAATTCCTCATTTCCGATCTGGAAACTTGACCAGCGCCTTCCGGCATTTCCGGATGGTCACCGGTTAGAATTCTGATGATCTGCGATTGTGTGGTCCAGGTATTTTGTTGCGGCGCCATTGGGTATCCTGATATTCTCCCTGCACCGGTTCCACTGAAAAATACCAGTTTCTAATGACTGATTTTAATCAGTCTGCCGGTGATCACCGCCTCCCGGGGGAATTGGATGGAAGAAATATTTCTGGATTGGTTACGCGTAATGCCCCTGGCGGCAATTTTCGGAATCATTGCCGCATCCCTCTACGTGTTAAGCAGGGGCGCGGACCTCCTCGTCGACGAGGCCGTAGCGCTTTCCATACGTGCCGGAATCAGCAAGGTGATCATAGGAGCGACGATTATAAGCATTGGAACCACGCTGCCGGAGGCCTCTGTTTCTGTAATGTCC
Source organism: Desulfobacteraceae bacterium (assembly GCA_011048855.1). The sequence continues at coordinate 5,292 of DSCZ01000248.1, forward strand.
GCCATAAGCGGAGACCCTGAGCTTGCGCTTGGAAACGCCGTCGGATCCATCATCTGTGACACCGGTCTCATACTGGGGCTCGCAGCGCTCATAGGACCGATTCCGCTTGAGCCTCGCATCGCCAACAGGCAGGGATGGATACAGTTGGGCAGCGGCCTGCTCCTGGTTTTGTGTTCAATACCATATTCCCAACCAATGTCCGTTTTTTCCGCCGGCGGAAATCTTCCAAGGTACGCAGGCATAATGTTCGTGTTATTGTTGCTGTTATATCTATGGGTTTCCATACGGTGGGCGAAAAACACCAGTGAATCGGCACGGCACGATGAAACAAGTTCAGGCGAATGCATTTCGATCCTCCTGAAAATCGCGCTCGGAATCGCCCTGGTTTTAATTTCCTCCAAAATCCTGATACCAACCGTCCAGGAAACCGCTCTGCGTCTTTCGGTTCCCCGGGGAATCATAGCGGCCACCCTGGTAGCCTTTGGAACTTCTCTTCCCGAATTCGTCACTGCCATAACTGCTGTCCGAAAAGGCTACGGCGAAATCGCGCTCGGAAATATCATCGGGGCAGACATTCTGAACGTTTTGTTCGTCGCCGGTCTTTCAGCGGCCGTCACCCCGGGAGGGCTGGCTGCTTCGGGGGAATTTTTCAGGCTCCTGTTCCCTGCGATGCTGGCCATCCTGGCCGTGTTCAGAATAGGAATCGCACTTTCCGACAAAACACTTACGCGGCCGTTCGGTGCACTGCTGCTCGTTATTTATCTTGCGACCACGGTTTTAAGCTACGTGATCATTTGACCGCTACCTGAACCTCGCCTGCCTCGACCTTGGAATACCAAATGGACACGATCTATA
>DSCZ01000120.1 GCA_011048855.1 Desulfobacteraceae bacterium
AAGTATTGCCAAAGGATCATGCGGAGAAACCCGCTCCCAAGCGTATCGTGCTTTTGACTACAAGTACATTAACAATGATGAACTCCAGGAACTGCTAGATCGTACGATCAACCTGAGCAAAGGAATTTCCGGCTTCATCTCATACCTGAAAAAAAGTTCCTATAAAGGCCAAAAGTTCATCAAATGCGAACCGTGAACAGTGAAATCCCGCGCTGCGGGTAATCTGGAATTTGAAATTTTGAATGCGCCGCAGGCGCTAATCTGGAATCTGAAATCTGAAATCTGGAATGCGCCACAGGCGCTAATCTGGAATCTGGAATATGGAATTTGGAATCCCGCGCAGCGGGTAATCTGAAATTTGAAATTTTGAATGCGCCGCAGGCGCTATGTCTCCGCGCGAGTCAAATCCCTTTGCTTTTGTCCTCCCTCCGTCGCTTTTTTTCCTTGACATCCGCACAAAAAAAGTATAGATACCCACGTTAGGTCATCCAAATAACGGTTTTTCGACAACGATTTCACGACCTGCATCACCGGTAATACAAAAGTATTACAAAATGGCACCTCGGAAAGCCCGTTTTTTGAATGAATCGCTTGTTATTTCAGCACTTTATGCCCCTTTTCGGATGTAATCCAAGGGGCGGAGCTTTAAGGGACCCCCTCTTAAATGACCTCGTTTTTTGCACCGCAGACTGCCTTGAATGCTACACCAATTTTCAAAATTCTCGCGCAAAGCCGCAGGCGCCACCAACACTAACACTACCACGCGCTGCAGGCGCTAACACTAACACCGCCGCTCCGCGGCCCCACCAACACGCGCCTCAGTCGCCACCAACTCTTGGTCTCGATCCTGAGAAGCTGGCAGATTTCCTGGAAAGTGAGACCATTGACCGCGCCGACGGTCATCGCTATAATCGAACCTCCGGAAAAAGAATTGCTGCCTGCGTGCCCATGCATCTATTTGGGCATGCGGTGCGCATAGAAGATGTTGTCGGAATTTGTGCAAGACCGTTTGGCTAACCTTCCCAGCAGGGTGAGGATAGGAGCTGAAAGCTCAAGGGCCGAAGTTCAGGCCGGTGAAAGGCAGACAACGGTGAAGCTGTATCTTGACATGTGTGTTTATAATCGGCCATTTGATGACCAGAGTGATCTGAGAATTAAGCTGGAAACGATTGCCTGTCAAATGATTTTTGAGAAGATACAGGCCGGAAAAATAGAGCTGGTTTGGTCCTTTATGCTTGAATTTGAGAATGAGCTGAATCCGTTTACCGAGAGAAAAGGGGAGATTGTTCTCCTCTCCAGACTGGCACGCCATCTTATAGAACCAAACCAAGCTATTCAGGTAAAAGCAGAGAATTTAGAGAGAAACGGTATCAAAGGAAAAGACTCGGTTCACCTCGGTTGTGCATTGGTTGGTGGTTGCTCCCACTTTGTGACGTGCGATGATCGAATCATCAAGCGCTCGGCAGCGTTAGACTTGCGAATGGTGGTATGCAACCCTGTTGGATTCATATTGAAGGAGGGCTTTCAATGATTGCAGAAAAAATATCTGATGCAGAGTTAAAAAAGAAAGCGCTTGTATTGCTAAACCAAACATTAGGCCCTGCGAATACTGTCCGTTTTCTCAGAATGTACAGTGCAGGCACTCAGGACTATATGGCGATACGTGATGAGTTATTCAAAGACATGAGTGCAAAGCAGGTGTTTGAGGAGGCTGCGGCATTCTGGCAAAGTCGGTCTGGCGCTGAAAGCTGAAAGGCGAAAGGAAAGAACAAAAGGGAAATGAACAAAACTTCAAACCCTTTGAGCTTCAAGCTCAGCCTGCTTTCAGCTTTGAGCCAGAGCAGGTAATGTTGAATGTGGAATCTTGAATCCGGAATTTTGAATGCGCCGTAGGCGCTAATCTGGAATCCCCGCGCCAAGCCGCAAAGCCGCAAAGAACGACAAACCCGGAGAAAATCGCACAGCACAGGTTCATATTGACGTCGAATCTTGAATCCCGCGAAGCGGGTAATCTGGAATATGAAATCCCGCGCAGCGGGCAATCTGGAATGCGCCGCAAGCGCTCTGCCTCTCATGGGTGAACCCTCGCTCCGAGGGCCCCGGTGCCCCAGCACAGGTGTAATCTGGAATTTGGAATTTGAGATTTGGAATGCGCCGCAGGCGCCTTGCCCTTCACCGATGAGTATCCGTATCCCGCTTTTCTCTGCGCCCCTGTGATTTCACGGTAATAGAGAAGTTTTTCTTTACCTCACTTTTCATATGTGCGTCTCTGCGCGATGCCCAATCCCTTTGCTTTTTTTCCTTGACATCCGCACAAAAAAAGGTATAGATACCCATGCTAGGTCATCCAAATAATGGTTTTTCGAAAACGATTTCACGACCTGCATCACCGGTAATACAAAAGTATTACAAAATGGCACCACGAAAACCCCGTTTTTTGAATGAATCGCCTGTTATTTCAGCACTTTATGCCCCTTTTCGGATGTAATCCAAGGGGCGGAGCTTTAATGGACCCCCTCTCATTTCCCTTTGTTTTTGATCCGCAGGCTACCTTGAATGCAACACCAATTTTCAAAATTCTCGCGCCAAGCCGCCAAGCCGCCAGGAACGCCAAGAAATGCTTATTTTTCATGTTGTATCGGAGGGGTTTCTATCTGAGAGATGCGAAAATAATTACACATCGACCGTTGATTCCGCGACAGTAGTTTTGGCCTCTTTGTGCGAATCGTAAAGCGAGGGCTTTATCTCGCTACCCGATTCGGACAAAAAACTTGGCGGCCTTAGCGTCCTTCGCGGTTCAAACCAAAACCAGCCAAACCGCCAAGACGCCAGGAACGCGAAGAAAGATTTTTTTGCCTGCCGGGCGACGGCAGACAAAAACCAATCAGCCTGCGGCACTACTTAGCCTTAATGTTCTGTGGGAGGTAATTCCATCTGCCATAACATAAAATATTTGAACGTCGGCATTCCATCCCCGACAGTGGTGTGATATTGGCTCTTTGTGCGAATCGTAAGGCGAGGGCTTTTTCTCGGTACCCGATTCGGACAAAAACCTTTGCGGCCTTAGCGCCCTTAGCGGTTCAAACCAAAAAACCGAACAACCTTTTAAATAGGATCAAATTCAAACCATGTCACCATCTTCAAATGCGGAATCGAATATTGAAAAGATTGCTAAGAGCATCGTACACTGCGCCATCAAGGTCCATAAAACCCTTGGGCCAGGCCTTCTCGAATCTGCATATCAAAAGTGTCTGGCCTATGAGATGCAGAAAGCAGGGTTTAAAGTAAAATGCGAAATCCCGGTACCGATAGAGTACGGAAGTGTGACCATCGACGCAGGTTTCCGTGCTGACATGCTCGTGGAGGAATCCATCATTATTGAAAACAAAACCGCCGAGCGGATCCTTCCCGTGCATGAGGCACAGCTTTTGACCTATTTGAAGCTGGCACATTTACACCTTGGTTTCCTTTTGAATTGGAATACTGAGCTGATGAAACACGGTATAAAGAGAATGGTAAACAACCTGCCGGAGCCGGTTACGACGAATTAATTGGCTCTTTGTGCGAATCGTGAAGCGAGGGTCTTCATCTCGCTACCCGATTCGAACAAAAACTTGGCGCCCTTAGCGTCCTTGGCGGTTTAACCAAACGACTGAAAGTCCAGGCCATTCTGACCGAAAAGAAAGAGCTCCCAATGCAACCAAAACTAAACAACCTAACCTGGCACGAAGGCCACGTAAACCGCGAGGCCCGCGAACACCTCCTCCAACAGCGCGGCTGCACCATCTGGCTCACCGGCCTCAGTGCCGCCGGTAAAAGCACTCTCGCTTTCACCCTCGAGCACGCCTTGGTCCAGAGAAACAGGCTCGCCTACGTCCTTGACGGCGACAACGTCCGCCACGGGCTCAACAACAACCTGGGCTTTTCCGCCGAAGACCGCGAGGAAAACATCCGCCGTATAGGCGAAGTGGCGAAGCTCTTCGCCGACGCCGGCTTCATCACCATGACGAGCTTCATATCCCCTTACCGGAAGGACCGCGACATCGCGCGGAAGATCCACGACGAAGCCGGGCTTTTCTTCATGGAAGTGTTCGTGGACGCGCCCATCGAGGTGTGCGAAGAGAGGGACCCCAAGGGGCTCTACAAGAAGGCCCGCAGAGGCGAACTCAAGAATTTCACCGGCATCGACGACCCTTACGAACCGCCGAACAAACCAGAACTCCGGATAGACACGAGCAAGCTGAGCCCTCAGCAGGGCGCCATGCGCATCCTCGGCTACCTGGTGGAACAAGGCTTCCTGATGCTCCCGAATTCGAGGTAGCCCCTTCCGACATCTGGGCTACGACCTCCGACTTCCGACATCTGACATCCGACATCTGACATCCGACATCTGAAGTAGGCTATCCGACATCTGAGATGGGACACCGTGTAGAAGACATCAGAAAAAGGACTGAAATGAACTCTCTCAGAAACAAACGAGTCCTGGTTACAGGTGCCTGCGGCACCATCGGCGGCGAATTGGTCCGCCAGCTTATCGAGAATGGACACCCCTCCGAAGTCATAGGTATCGACAACAACGAAAGCGAGCTTTTCTTCCTGGAGCAGCGTTACCTTGGACAGAACGCCCGTTTCTGTCTGGCCGACGTCCGGGATTCCGGTAAACTGCATCGCATAATGAAGGACGTCGACGTGGTGTTTCATTCCGCTGCCTTCAAGCATGTCATCCTCTGCGAGCGGTCTCCGTTCGAGGCCGTTCAGACGAATATCATAGGCGTGAACAACATGATTGCCGCGGCAGCGGAAAATCACGTGGAAAAGTTCATATTCACGAGTTCGGACAAGGCGGTGAACCCCACGAACGTGATGGGAACCTCCAAGTTGATGGGTGAGCGCATCGTTACGGCCTCGAACGCGAACGGCCGCGAGAACAATTCGGTGTTCGCTTCCACCCGCTTCGGAAACGTACTGGGCTCCAGGGGGTCTGTAATCCCCATATTCCGGGAGCAAATCCGCCGTGGCGGCCCGGTTACGCTTACCGACCCGGAGATGACCCGTTTTATAATGACGGTCGAGCAGGCCGTCCGCTTGGTGATAGATTCCGCCCGTCTGGCCAGGGGGGTGAGGTCTTCATTACCAAGATGCCGGTAGCCCGAATAAAGGACATTGCCGAGGTCATGATCGAGATCCTGGCCCCCCGCCATGGCCACGACCCGGATGGAATCCGCATCGAGGTCATGGGCACCAAACCGGGGGAGAAGATGTACGAAGAACTCATGAACACCGAGGAAACCCGGCGCGCCATAGAACTGAAAAATTATTTCGTGGTGGTTCCGGCCTTCACTTCCATTTACCGGCAGGTTGACTACACGTATCCGGATGTGGTTTCGAAAAATGTCACGAACCCCTACAACTCGTCGAACGAGGAAGCGTTGAGCCCGGCGGATCTCAAGAATTTCCTGCTCGAAAATAACCTGCTCGACCAGGAGATCCCCGTCAGGGAGAATCAGGGTGAACGCTACTTCCCGTGATTCCGATCTGTTCCAATTGCTGAATCGCTTTTTGAGAATCCTACAAGTCGTTATCACAAGACGTCATCCCGTTGAAAAACGGGATCCAGAAAAGGTAAAAAGATGTCCCATATTCTGATTTTAGGCGGAGACGGATACCTCGGGTGGCCGACGGCCATGTATTTTTCAAACCGGGGCTGCGATGTCACGGTCGTGGACAACTATTTCCGCAGAAACGCCTGCGCCGAACTGGACGTGGGGATGCTCTACCCGGTCCCGACCCTCCAGGAGCGCGCGAAAATCTGGCACGAGATCACCGGGAAGGAGATCAAGGTCGTCATCGGGGATCTCACGGACCCGGAGATCATGCGTTCTTTCTTTGACGGCCGCGTCAGCTACAACTGGTCGGTGGATCCCGCCTTCACGGGCATTCCGGAAACCGTTGTCCACTATGC
>DSCZ01000038.1 GCA_011048855.1 Desulfobacteraceae bacterium
GCCCAGATGGAAGAAGACTTCCTCACCTGCGATCTCGACCTGGATGCGGTATTCCGGGAACGCATACACGACCCCCGCAGAAGGAAGGAAAAACGGTTGCTCTTCGATGAAAAAGAACGGGTGACCCGCATCCGGATCTTCCCGGCAGCAGCCGGAGAAAAACCTCCGGTCTCCCCTGTGCTGCACGGGAGCCTTTCCAGGGAAGAGGAAATTCTTCGCGCTCTGGTGCTGGGGCTCCGCGACTATGTTGTTAAAAACGGCTTCAAGAAAGTTGTCGTGGGCTTGAGCGGAGGGATAGATTCGGCTCTGGTAGCCGCTATCGCGGTTTTCGCCCTGGGGAAGGAAAACGTCGTCGGCATATCCATGGCCTCATCCTATACTTCCATTGAAAGCAAAGACGACGCGCGGGAGCTTGCGGAAAACCTGGGCGTCACTTTCCTGGAGATTCCGATAAAACAGGGCATGGAGGCCTATAACGAAATGCTCGCCGGGGTGTTCGAAGGAATAGCGCCCGATGTGACCGAAGAGAACATCCAGGCGAGGATAAGGGGCAACCTGCTGATGGCGGTATCGAACAAATTCGGCTGGCTCGTGCTCACGACCGGAAACAAGAGCGAGACCTGCGTAGGCTACTGTACCCTTTACGGGGACATGGCAGGGGGCTTCGCGCTGATCAAGGACGTTCCGAAAACCCTGGTCTACACCCTCGCATCCCATATCAACGACACCGCGGGAAAGGAACTGATACCAGCCCGGATCGTGACCAAAGAGCCCACGGCCGAACTCCGGCCGGGACAAAAGGATACCGACTCCCTGCCCCCGTACAATGTCCTGGACCCGATCCTCCAGGCCTACGTGGAAGAAGATAAAAGCTTCCAGGAAATAACCGCCGCGGGTTTCGACGAACACCTGGTCAGGCGGGTCCTCAAGATGGTGGATACCAGCGAATACAAACGGCGCCAGTCTCCCCCCGGCGTCAAAATCACCCCCAGGGCGCTCGGCAAGGACAGGCGCCTTCCCATATCGAGCGGGTTTACCAGATGAGAGACATGGCGCCTGCGGCGCAATTCAAGATTCCAAATTCAAGATTCCAAATTTCTTCCTGAAGACGTTAAACGTTTGTAGGAGGGCCGTCATCGTCGCGATCTCCCCTACCTTCATCTCTCGTTGTCGTTGTCGTAATCGTTGTCGTAATCGATATCCCCTCGGCGTCGGGGTCGGCGTCGGTATCGGCGTCGTCTGGTAATATGAAAAACGGACGACCGTGGTATAATTGTGTCTTCCCGCTTGTTTGGTTTTCCTGCGCCGAGCCTTTGGAGGATACCATCCGTAATCCGGCGGATGCGGTCCGGCTCTTCCACTTTCCCTCCCTCGATATCGCACACATAGAAAATATCCGCTATCTGGTCCGCATGGGTGGCTATTTTAGCCAGCCGAATATCAAGGTTGAGACGGAACAGCATGTCAGCCAGGTCGAAAAGAATGCCGGGTTTGTCATCCGCGAACACTTCCACAATGGTGAAAAAGTCCGACTGCCCGTTATCCACCACAACTCTCGGAGGCCGGGGAGGTACATCTGCAAGACCCGCCAGCAGCCCGGATCGTTTTTCCGCGATTTTCCGGGATAACACGAGTTGTCCGGACACCACTTTTTCCAGGTCCCTGTTCACTCTCCGCCAGGTTTTATCCTGGTCAAGCGCGTCCGGAAGCCGCCCGGTCCGGAAAATATCGAGCGCCGTGCCGTCACCCCAGGTATAGGCCGAGGCCGAAAGCACATCGACGTCGTTAAGCGTGAGGACTCCGGCTAAATCGGCGAAAAGTCCGGCCCTGTCCTCAGCGGCGAACACCACCTGCCAGGTGTCGTCCAGCGGCTCCCGGTAAGCATCCATAACCACTTTCTTTCGGCCTTTTCCGGTTCCGGAGGTACGCAAGCGCCGGTGAAGTTCCAGGTGCCGGCAGATATCAGGCGCCTTAACCGTAAGCAGGTAGCGGGGAGGCATGATTTCGAAGGTCGCATCCTGTTCCGCCGGTTGGAAAACGGACCCTGATCTTTTTTTGACCTCGTCCCTCGTCTGTTCGATTACCCGCTCTGCCCCGCCTCCGGCAAGCTCCCCCCGCTCCAGGATATGAAGCACTTTAAAAAAGAGCTCTTCCACGAGTGCAGCCTTCCATGGGTTCCAGGCCCTGGATCCGGTTGCCGCCGAGTCAGCCCATGTCAATAGATAGAGCATTTTCAAACGGTCGATGCTTTGCAGCGCACACGCGCACTGGACAACCACCTTTTCGTCCCCGAGATCCCGGCGCGTGGCCGTTTTGGCGAGAAGCAGGTGCCGGCGCACAAGAAAAAGAACATCCTCCGTCGTCCCATCGGCGCAGCCGATGCGATCCAGCACCCGGCGCACAATATCCACACCCAGGACAGCGTGGTCTGGCCCCACTTTCCCCAGGTCGTGAAAAAGCGCCGCCAGCAGCAAAGGCAGCGGATCATCGATTTCCGAATAAATCGTGAGCATAAGGAGATGATTTCCGTCAGCCGGCGACCCCAGCATACGCAGGGTTTCTATCAGGTGCCGGCCTACGGGGAACATGTGATAGGCATCGAACTGCACCCTGTATTGGACATCGCCGAATTCGGGAATCAATGCGGCCAACAACCCGGTTTCCATCATCTGTTCGAGCGCATCCGAGGCATATGGATGCATCAATATTTCCAGGAATTTTTTACCGGCCGCGGGATCGTTGCGGAATCCATTATCGACCAGGCACAAAAATTCCCGGACCAGGCGGCGTGCCTCCACAGAAAGGGGACGCCCGGAGACGGCCGAATACCCGCAGATCTCCAGCAGCAGCATGGGCCGACGCGGAATGAACGCAGCCGAAATGAAACGAAGACAACCGCCCTCCATCGAGACACCCTCCGGGGGATCGCAAACAATTGCTCGCTCCCCCGGCCCTGTGTTTTCTTTTAAATAAGCCAGGGTAAAGGACTGAAAAACAGCCCTGACGGAGGCCATCACCGCATGAAGATCACCGAGAAACCTTTCCACAGCACTTATGCCCGCGCTGTCCTGATACCCCAAAAGCGAGGCGATACGGGCCTGCATGTTGAAATGAAGCTTGTCGTTCCTGCGGCCGGAAAGGCGGTGAAGAAGATTTCTGACGTTTAAAAGAAATCCGACACTGTCCAACAGTTCATTGTATTCCCGTTCGGACAGAATACCTGAAAACTCCAGGTCCCTGGGGTCGCGAACAGGAAACAAAGCTCTCGAACACCATAGAAGCGCATGGTAGTCCCTGAGCCCTCCAGGGCCGCTCTTCAAATCGGGCTCCATAAGATTACCTGAACCGCCGGGAGCTTCACCGCCGGGGATGCTGCATTTTCTGAACCATCGCACATAATCGACGCCTTTTTTACACAGAATTTTTTTCTCGAATCTTTCCTTCAAGGCCAGGTAGAGTTTCGAGTCCCCACACAGAAACCTCGCGTCCATCAAGGAGGTAAGCACTTCATAGTCATTTGAGGCGAGAGACATGCACTCCTGCAGGGTTCGGAACGAGTAGCCCGGATCGAGGCCGAGATCCCAGAGGGGATATATGGTTTCCTCCGCAAGCCTCCTGGCTTCCCTCGGCACCTTCCTGTCAAACAGGATAAGAAGGTCTATGTCGGATTCCATACATAGCTCCTTCCTGCCGTAACCTCCGACCGCGATGAATGCAAAGTCTTCCTTTCGCCCGAAAAGAACGCTGCCTGCAGAGCTTTCCTGCACCGCCGTTCGGAAATAGCGATCCACCGCCTCGGTGTAAAGGGCCGTGATGCCCGAAGGGTTTCCGCCTCGATCGAGCCGTTTGCAAAGATTGTGTCTTGCCGCGCGCAGTTCTTTGGAAGTCCTGCAGATGGTTTCCCTTGAATCAAACACTGTCTTTCTCATGGGAGAGCTCCGAAAAATGAAATATGAAGATCCCGCAGCGAGGCGCCCCCTCCCCCGGTGCGGCAGGGAAAAGCCACAATGTCGGGTATGGAAACCCGACCTACAGGCTATCTGAAAAACAGCCGATTACGACAACGATTACGACAACGACAACGATGGACACAGTTAAATACGCTTCGCTGACCCCTCCGGGGTATTGAACCGGGCGAGCGGATATCGCGGATACAATCCGCTCCCACAGAACATGAAGAAGACAGATGAACCTTAGATGGCGGCGTCGCCGGTCTCACCTGTACGGATTCTCACGGCCTCCTCCACCTGGAGGATAAAAATCTTCCCGTCGCCTATCTGCCCGGTCCGGGCCTTCTCCTGTATCATCCTTACAGCGTCAGGCACCAGATCATCCTCCATCACCACCTCGATCTTGATCTTCGAGACAAAATCAACCTGGTATTCCGCCCCGCGGTAAACTTCCTTGTGACCCCGCTGACGCCCGAATCCACGAACCTCACTGACGGTGAGCCCTCTGACTCCCAGGCCGCTGAGCCCATCTTTCACATCGTCCAGCTTGAAAGGTTTTATTACTGCTTCAATCTTTTTCATCAGGTGACCTCCTTCGCATTTGACAAATCCATCGACGTGACCGCGGATGTTTTAGAAATTGTAACCCGCCTCGTTATGAAGCGTTATATCCATGCCGCGCTCCTCTTCATCCCCATTCATCCTCACCCCGCATAAAAGGTCCACGGCCTTGAGGATTACGAGGGTCGACAGAAATGCAAATGCGGCCGTCGCGATGATCGAAATGAACTGCAGCCAGAGCTGGCCGGGGTTTCCAAAAAACAACCCGTCCGCTCCGTCCGGGTTGACGGCGGTGCTTGCAAAAAGACCGGTCGCAAGCGCACCCCATGCACCTCCTACTCCGTGTATGCCGACCACGTCCAGGGAATCATCGTAGCCGAGGGCGGATTTCACCATCACCCCGCCGTAGCACAATAAACCGGCCGCAGCTCCGATTGCGAGCGCCGACATGGGCCCCACGAATCCCGCGGCCGGCGTAACCGCCACAAGACCTGCCACAGCGCCGCTTGCGGCCCCCAGGGTAGTAGGCTTCCCCCGGTGTATCCACTCGACCATCGTCCACGAAAGCGCAGCCGCCGCAGAAGACACATGGGTGGCGACAAACGCACCTGCTGCAAGTCCGTTGCAGGCCAGCGCGCTCCCGGCATTGAACCCAAACCAGCCGAACCACAATAGTGCAGCTCCCGTGATCGTCATCGGCAGGTTATGCGGGATAAAATGCCTGGAGCCATAGCCAACTCTTTTACCAATGAAAAGTGAGGCTGCCAGGGCGGATGCCGCCGAGCTTATATGCACGACCGTTCCACCCGCGAAGTCAAGAGCCCCGAGTCCGCCGATCCAGCCCCCTGCACCCCAAACCCAGTGGGCAAGCGGGCTGTAGACGAAGGTCACCCAGAGAACGGTGAAAATAAGAAACGCCCCGAAATTCATCCGTTCGGCAAAGGCACCCGTGATAAGCGCCGGGGTTATCACTGCAAACATGCACTGGAAAATCATGAACGCAAGATGCGGAATGGTGGATCCGTAATCGGGATTCGGCTCCATGCCCACACCGGAGAGCCCGAACCAGTCGAGGGAGCCGACCAGGCCTCCGATGTCAGGTCCAAAAGCCATCGAGTAACCCCATAAAACCCACAGAACCGACACCACGCCCAAGAGTATGAAACTCTGCATGACCGTTCCCAACACGTTTTTGCTGCGGACCATGCCTCCGTAGAAAAGCGCCAGCCCCGGCGTCATCAACATGACCAGTGCGGCGGACATAAGGACAAAAACGGTATCTCCTGAATTCATAGAAAAGCCTCCTTCGGTTTTTATTGCCGAAAGAGCAACGTCTGTGCCAAGGAGATACCTTCAGACAAATTATTGATATTACTAAGTGTAGTTGCCGGCACCGGCCAAAGGATGGTACATTTTTGTTGTTTATTGGA
>DSCZ01000273.1 GCA_011048855.1 Desulfobacteraceae bacterium
CCCCAAGGGAACTTTTCCCCGGCCGGTATTGAGAACCCCTCCCGAAGATTCAAAGGCATCCCTTGAAAAAATTGAACAATTTAAGCGCTATAAGCGATCCGAGTTTGTTCCTGAAAATGTTTTTTCTGAAAAAGTTTCACACGACACCCTTTTGTCGGCCTGGCTCAAAGAGACCGGGATGCCCGGTTTTTCGCAACAGGGAAGAATGCGCAATACTATCAACCGCATCTCCCAGCGCACCTCAGATCTTGACGGTGGATTGTTCGCGGTTAATGAATGGTGGTTGATAAACAAAACTGACAACGGGGCAGATATTTCCGTTTATGCCATGACCACGGGAAACGAAGGGCAAGTCCAGACCTGGTTGGAACATGCTATCGAAGGAGGCTACGGGGCAGATTCTTCAGTGGGTTTGGGATGGATGGAAATCATTGACATTACCGAAACCAGTCTACCTTCCATCGGGGAACGGGCCATGGCACTTGCCGCCTTCATCCCAGAAACGAAAGACAGTATTTCCGATCTTTGCGCCGATACGCGGACAAAGTTCGGAAAACTGGGGGCGGAAATGGCTCAGCACACGAACCCGTTCAAAAAACCCCTGGTGATGTACCGCGCCGGCGCAACCTTCTCTGCCGCAAAGAACCGTCCGACATGCATAGGTAGTATTAAAAAGGGAATCCATGCGGATGCTTCCATCCGCCACCTCGCAATGGCGCCGTTGATGTATTTCAGCGAAGAGGAGAAAAAGTGTGAGTACTTATCAAATCAAGCTTAACTTGTTGACTGCCCTTCATATCGGTACTGGGATTGAACTGTCCCCCCTCGAATATGTGATCCGCGACAATGTACTTCATGCTTTCTCAACCAGCAGGGTCGTAAACTCACTCGACAGCGAAACCCGGCAGATTTTCTTGAAAGCGATTGATCAAAATGAGTGGTTAACCATTCGAGCTATTATTAACGAGCACGCAACAGCGTATCACGACTTATACAGCATCCCCGTAACGGAAGCCGTCGCCAAGCAATATGGCCTTAGGAAGAATGATACTGACAACCAACTACTGGTAAAAAAAATCTACCGTGACCCGTCATCAAGCACACCGGTGATTCCCGGCTCATCAATCAAAGGCGCCATGAGAACGGCATTGGTTAGTGAATTGGGTCTTTCCCTCGGGAACAAGGATGGTCTTGGAGATCCCAGAAGACATGAGCAGGTGGTCCTGGGATTCAACAATGCCAAGGTGGACCCCTTCCGCGGGCTTCGTATTGAGGATTGTGCGGTTCTCGGAAAATCGACTCAAAAAGTGGACGACTTTATCCATTTCAAACCGCAAGCATCGCAAGGAAATCATTTCACTTCAATTCAATTATTTTGTGAATACCTTCGGGGCGAATTGGATGGCGGAGATTCCCATGGAACTTTTGCAATGGGCATCAACCTGGACTGGGCAAAAAAAGGCCAACTTACTTATTCCCTGCGTGACCTGTTTACAGCCTGCAACCGCTTTTACGTGCCTCATTTTCAAGCCGAAAGCGAACGCTTCTATTCCTCAACCGGCGACAGCACGTTGCAGGGCAATATTAACCGGCTGTTGGAAAGGATTAATAAACTGAATGAAAACGAATGCTTGGTGAGGATCGGACGTTTCAGCCATGCAGAAAATGTTACCGTAGACCGGTTCCGGGACCCTAAGGCACGAAAAGGATGGGGAAAGTCCAGAACGCTTTCCGAAAGCAAACTGCCGTTGGGTTGGACCATTTTCTCGTGCAGCGAAAAAGATCTATCCGCGTCTCCGAATACCCTCCCCGATAACTCCCAGTACAAAGACCGTATCCAGTTGTTCCCCGCGCCCCGGTACGAAAACAGGGAAAAGCTCCATCAATCCAACCATGGAGAGATGAAGTCCTCCGATCAACGTTCAACTTCCCGGGGCCAGGCATTGGCCCCCGGAACAGTAGTTAAGGGTAAGATCCACTTCATCCGGCCTTTTGGAGTAAATGTCTGGCTTGATAACGGAGCGCGGGGCATGGTCCACAAATCCCGATTCCATGATAAAAATGTGACTTCTTTTAAAGAAGGGATGGAAATAAAACTGAGGATTATAAAAGTGAAGGCCAACGGAGAATATGAGCTTGATTTCTTCGAACCGGAGAATTGAGATTGCCTGACCTGTACGTATTGATGTCTCATAGTCTTAGTCCAGGCCAAGAAGGTGAGGCACGCGAGCGGTTCTTAATAAATCGAGTGATTTACCCTCCAGAAAAACTGAAGAACTATTTTTCCGGGGTTCCTCCGGAAAACGAGTTGGATCTGCCAATCCTTTATCAAATGACCAATTGGATTCAATCCATTTCCAGAAGGGGAGATATTGTTCTGGTGCAGGGTGAATACGGAATCACGTTTTTCCTGGTGGATTTCTGTCTTAAAAATGGCTTGGTACCAATTTACGCATCGAGTCACAGGGAATACCGCGAAAACCCCGGGAAGGATGGCAGTGTTGTTCGTCACCATCGCTTCCGGCATGTCACCCTGCGTCACTATCAATCCTGGAAACCCCTTAAAAAGGAGTAGAGGGTATGGCAAAATCATTCATCACTTTTCCCGGCACAAATGAATACGTACCGTGCAATTACTTATTGAGAGGGGAAAGAGTTGAGGGGGTACGTTTCGTCCAGGAAGCCCTGCTCGGTTTTTTAAGACCGGAATTCGGACCTGAAGACCGCATCCTGGTTTTCCTGACCGATGAAGCCAGGAAAGCCAACTGGGAAGGCGAAAGATACTCTGATGCCACTGGGCTCAGGGAACGATTGAACAAAATGGGCTTACCTGCGCAAATAACTGATCATTCTATCCCTGCCGGAAAGACAGAAGACGAAATCTGGAAGATCTTCTCCTGCGTTTATGATGCATTACATGAAAACGAAGAGATCATCCTCGACATAACACACGCTTTCCGCTTCATTCCCATGCTGACCATTATTGCCATGAACTTTGCTGGCTTCATGAAGAACGTCTCCATACGCGGGATCTATTATGGGGCTGTCGAAGCTATCGGAAGTATCCGCCAACTGAAGGAGATGCGCCTGAAAGAGCGAAACGCGCCTGTATTCGACTTAACCTCTTTCTCCACACTTCAGCAGTGGAGCAGCGCGGCCGATGTGTTTGTCAATCACGGTGATAGCCGCAAACTCGTGGAAACGATCCAGCATGTAACCAGCAAAAACTTCAATCACACAACCATCGTTGATCCCGGAATCCGTGCGACCTCTGGCCTGAAGAAACCGCTCCTGACCGTTACCGAGTGCATCGAGACCAACCGGGGTCCAATGATCGTAAACGGTGAAATTTTCTCTGTTCTTCGTGAACGAATTAAAGCCATGCAAGCTGAATCTGCAAACAAGACTTCACCATTGATGCTACTACTGAAGCGGATTGAAAAAAAGATCCAACCTTTCAAGAATCAGGAATTGGAAAATGGCATAGTGGCGGCTGAGTGGTGCTTGGAACATGGGCTGATCCAACAGGGGATTACCCTTTTCCAGGAAACGTTAATCTCGCTCGTGCTCGAAAAGGTTGAACAGGACTGGAGTGACCAGAGCCTACGCGAACTGGTCACTAATATATTCGCATTAAAGAGGTCAAAGAACGGTTTGGAAAAAATAAGCAGAATGAATGAAAATAAAGCCATTATTGATCAGATTTTGATGTTAAACGATGTGGCAACATTCTCCCGTTGCTTTGACCTGGTAACCAAAACCCGCAATGATATTAACCATGGCGGGTTCAAAAAAAATAGCGCCTCCAACCCAAAACACTTTCATAATCAGTTACAAAAAGCCCTGGAAACCCTGCGCAATAGAAACGCGGAGTAACAGCACCGACCATGGCAACAGTCTATATCATTTCTGATTTTGGCAAAGTGGTGAAGAAGGGTGATGTATTACAGGTAAAAAGAAACGATGACATTCTCAAAACAATATTTCCATTCCGAACAGAGCAACTTGTAATCATTGGGAAAGTAGAGATCACCTCCGCAGCTATCCGCTTTTTGATGCACCATCGCATTGAAACAGTATTCCTGGGTAGGAATGGCCGGTTCAACGGCCGAATCGATTTCCAAACTGGAAAAAATGTATTCCTTCGACGCAGGCAATATGAATTGCTCGGAGACAATTTATTCCGGCTCAGATTCGCCCGCGCTGTAATCAACGCCAAGGTGCGAAACCAGTTGTCTTTTGTACAGAGAATTGCCCGAAGAAACTATTCCAACGCTAATGTCAACCAAGTGGTATCGTCCTTGAAATCTGCTTTGAGGAAGATAGAACTGTGTGACAACTTTGATTCCCTCAGGGGCTATGAGGGCAACAGTGCCAGGCATTACTTCTCGGTATTCAAGCAGGCCTTGCTTCCTGAATGGGCGACGTTTAATGGGCGCAGCATGCATCCGCCCCTGGACAATGTTAACGCTGTTCTGAGCCTCCTGTACACCATGATTCTGTTCCGGGTAGATGCGGCTGTGCAAGCTAAAGGCATGGATGCTTATGCCGGTTTCTATCACTCACTGGATTACGGAAAGAAATCCCTTGTCTTCGATCTCATGGAGGAATACAGGACACCTATCGCCGATACTCTGACTGTAGCGTTGTTTAACCTTGGAGTTCTCAAGCCTGATGATTTCCGCGTAGAAGAATTCGCTGCAAACGACGATGAGTTCCCCCTTGAACATGGTGATTTGAGCCAGGAGGAGATCGCGTCAATCCCCGAGAAAAAAGTCGGTGTCCTTCTAACTCCCGAGGGCCTAAAAAAAGTGATTACTCAATTTGAGAAAAAGTTGGAGGACGGCATTTTCCATGTACCACTGATGAAGAATCTTACTTATCGGCAGTTGATCGACGAACAGGCCGACCTTTTCAAGCGAGTCGTCATTGGGCAGGAGGACGGATATAAACCGTTGCAAATCAAGTGATATTTCTTATGTGCTACGATATAAGTTCACCAAGAAGATTGCGTAAAGCGGCCAAGGTTCTGGAAAGATATGGAATCCGGGTTCAGTATTCCTTCTTTCAATGCGACGCTCCACCCGAAGTATTGGATACACTGGTTACCTCAGTAAGAGAAGAGATTGATGAGAATGTCGACCGTTTTTATATCTACCCATTGTGTTCCAGTTGTACCCGCCTGGCTGAGACGGATGGCACCGGGGAACTGGTGAAACTAGAACCCTTCGTGATCGTATAATGGCAAACTGGCTTGTCCTATATGATATCCGGAATGCAAAGCGTTTGCAAAAAGTAGCTAAGGTCATGGAGGGCTTCGGCAGCCGGGTACAAAAATCTGTATTTGAAATGTCACTAAGAAATCGTGACTTGAGAGTTTTAAGAAAAAAGATTCAAAGAATAATTGAAGTCGAAGATTTCGTGGCTTACTTCAAGGTGTGCCAGCGCGATTGGGAGAAGCGCAGAAAATTCGGGCCGGTGGCCGAAGAACCAGGTGATAATGAGCCATTCTTGATCATCTGAATGAAATTTCTTTGACTTTTCTGTGAAATGCGATTTCCCCGCGAACCTGGGGAAATGAAAAAATAAGGCGAACCCGCTCCAGGTTGGCGCAAGCCAGGCTGTATAAGAGAAATGGGCAAGGAAAGGCACAGAAATATGAGGATTCGCAGCATTAACAGAATCATTGGCATTAGGGTTGGCGCAAAGCGCCCCCCAAACCTTGTGATATCAACCCAGAAGAAAGTTGCGGTGGGAATAGAAGACCTGTTAAAAGGGATTACAACAAGCACCCGCGTTTTCTAAATCTGTAATTAAACCTCTTAGTGGGAATAGAAGACCTGTTAAAAGGGATTACAACTCCCAAGCACCCGCTCTTTCTAATCGAGAAATCAATTCGTGGGAATAGAAGACCTGTTAAAAGGG
>DSCZ01000434.1 GCA_011048855.1 Desulfobacteraceae bacterium
CATCTATGGTATATATTGAAGGTGTATGATCTATCTATGAACACCGGGATGTCAAGATTGGAGGCGCCCGGTTGCCGTGTTTTGAAAATGCTATCTTTATTCAAAGGAGGGGAAGATGAGTGAAATAGCCGTGGTTCTAGCGGATCTCTTCGAGGATTCAGAATATACCGAGCCCGTTGAAGGCTTCAAAAAGGCCGGACATCGGGTCGTTGTCGTGGGCGTGAAAGCAGGTGAGACCGTCAAGGGAAAAAAGGAGGGAACCCCGGTGTCTGTGGAAAAATCCTTCGACGAGGTGTCTCCTGAGAATTTTGACGCGCTTCTCATACCGGGCGGCTATTCCCCGGACAAACTCAGGGCTGAGGAGAGACCCGTCGCTTTCGTCAGGGACTTCATGAAAACCGGCAAGCCTGTATTTTCAATCTGTCACGGCCCGCAGATTCTTATTACCGCAGACGTGCTCAAGGGCAGAAAGATTACCGGGTGGAGGTCCATCAAGCAGGACATCAAAAACGCCGGTGCGGAGTTCGTGGACAGTGAAGTGGTTGTGGACGGGAACCTGGTATCGAGCAGGCAGCCGTCCGACCTTCCGGCGTTCGTCAGTGCGTCGCTCGAAAAGCTGTAGGTTTTAAAATTTTGGGTTTAAGCCGTTTTTGATACGTTGAGATGATGGACTTTTAGATCGGGGTGGATTCGTTCCAGTTCAGAAACAATGTCTGTTTCCTTGGTAAAAAGTATGATCTGCCGGCGGAAAGAATGGATATGGGCCAGGGCGACTCTGAACGTCAGACATGATTGCGAAGTTTCAGCTCCAGAGGATGGGGGTTTAGATAAGTCTGCTGCGCCAGATAGTGTTGCTCATATTTTCGGACGTAGTGCTGCATCAGGGTTGCCGGCACGATCAGAGGGACGGACCCCTGCTTATACTTATCTATGATTTCAAGTATTTCCTGCTTTTCATCGGGGGTGAGATCCTTCTTGAAGTACCCCAGCATATGCTGAAGCACGTTCGCATGTTTGCCGGGAGTCGCCTTCAGCGAGAGCGCGCGCATCATGAGGGATTCATATTGGGCAAAGGCTTCCGCTGTTCCTGTCGACTTGGCCGCCGCAACCAACTTTCCCATTTCACGGTGTATCTGAGGCGAATGGGACAGGATCAACAGTTTGTTGCGCGAGTGGAAGGCCACGAGTCCCCCGATATGCCGGCCGGAATCGAGCAGATCCCGCCACCTTTTCATCGCGAATATGCGTTCGATGAAGTTTTCCCTGAGAACGGGGTCGTGCAGCCGTCCTTCCTCCTCGACAGGAACCAGCGGGAAGTGAGCCTTGAAAACCCCGGCAAAGAGGCCGACGCCCTTCTTGACCGGGGCGCCGCTGCCGGTGTAGACTTTAACGCGTTCCATGCCGCTGCTGGGGGACTTGCTCTTGAAAATGAACCCGCACAGGTTTTCCGCTTCCAGGGATTCTGTGCGCGTGCGTGCGTAGGCCAGCATTCCTTCGGTGTGGTCCACCCGGGTTTTTATCGAGACAAGTCTTGGTCGTTCGAGGTCTCCTTCGAGCCGCATCGCCTCCCTGGGGACGCTGAGGCCGTATTCAACCTCGGGGCATACCGCAACGTAATCGACATACCGGCCCAGAGTGCCTGTTAGAAAGCCGTCGTGTTTATGGCCCCCGTCGTATCTGACTTCGTGACCGAGCAGACATTCGCTGATGCCGATGCGTATTTTCTCGTTATTTTCCATGTTATTCCTCGCTTTGGTTTCGGCGGAATTCCATTTGTGACGGTCTGGTACCCAGACCATCTTTTATTTATATCATTCAGAGTCGGCCCCGGCAAAACAAAGTTTTCGAGGGATCGGGTGGTAGGGGATGTTACGTTTTTATACCAGGAGGAAGCGATGAAGCCGGAGAAAAGGGTTCCCGCGGTGCGCATCCGACGGGCCAACGACGCCCCGGTGAACGACCGGGGGGATTATGTGCTTTACTGGATGATTGCGAACAGGCGGGCGGAGTGGAATTTTGCTCTGGACCGAGCCGTCGAGCGGGCGAACGAGTTGAATAGGCCGGTCCTGGTCCTGGAGGCCTTAAGGGTCGGTTACCGGTGGGCCTGTGACAGGTTCCACAATTTTATCCTTGATGCTCTGGATGAGCACCGAGGTGTGTTCGAGAAAAAAAACGTATCTTATTATCCGTATGTTGAACCTTCACCCGGAGAGGGCAGGGGGCTGATCGAGCGGCTGGGCAGGCGCGCCTGCATCGTGATAACCGATGAATTTCCGTGCTTCTTTTTACCGGCTATGGTAGAAAAAGCCGGAGATATGCTCCCGGTCATGCTGGAAGTGGTTGATTCGGCCGGTTTACTTCCGATGCGGGATTCTCCCCGCGCCTTTCCGACGGCTTATTCGTTCAGACGCTTTCTTCAAAAGCGGCTTCCAGAGCGACTGCAGGAACGGCCCGGGAAAGACCCTTTCTCTTCCTACCGGGTTGTCGGCAGGGCGGATATCCCGGATGAAATAACAACCCGCTGGCCGCCGGCTGGAATCGTGCTGGATCGGACGGGCGGTGTGTCGGGTCTACCGATCGATCACAACACAGGCCCGGGGTATTGTCGGGGCGGAGCGGAAGCGGCACGGGACAGGCTCGGTCAATTTCTCGCCGGACCGCTTGCGACCTACCACGAACGTGGAAGGGATGCGGAGCAGGATCTTACCAGTGGTTTGTCCCCATATCTTCACTTTGGGCACATCTCGAGTCACGAGGTGTTTCACAGCGTGTCCCGGAGTCAGGGCTGGTCTTTGGACCGCCTTTCTACGTCCGCCTCCGGAGGCCGCAGCCGATGGTGGGGCATGAGCCCCGGGGCCGAGGCGTTCCTGGATCAACTGGTCACCTGGCGGGAGCTGGGCTTCAACATGTGTATGCTCGGATCCGGCTGGGACAGCTACGAATCCCTTCCGGACTGGGCATTGAGCACGCTGAAAGCCCATGAGGAAGACCCGAGGCCGCACCTTTACAGGCCTGAGGATTTTGAGGCTGCCGAAACTCATGATGAATTATGGAACGTCATTCAAAGGCAGCTTTTGACAGAAGGACGAATACACAATTATCTCCGGATGCTGTGGGGAAAGAAGATCCTTGAGTGGTCAAGGTCACCTAGAACGGCGCTGGAGGTGATGCTGGAGCTGAACAATAAATATTCGCTGGACGGCAGGGACCCGAACTCCTACAGCGGCGTGTTCTGGGTGCTCGGACGCTACGACAGGGCGTGGGGGCCGGAACGACCAGTGTTCGGCAAGATCCGCTATATGAGTTCGAAAAACACTGCGCGTAAATTACGCGTTGAAAAATACATTTCGAAATATCAACCTTAGGGGGAATTTCATGTCATTGATCACGATATCGCGGACAATAGGGTGTGGATGCGGTGACATCGGCTGTGATGTGGCCGAGGGGCTGGGTCTCGAGCTGTACGATGACGAACGGTTCCGTAAAGAGGCTGTGAAAATCGGGATTTCACACGAGGATGCTGTGCATCTGGACGAAGAGCGGCCGGGTTTTTTTCACCGGTTGTTTCATTACAAGCCGTATCTCTATCGCGAACTGATGGAATCGGTGGTTTATGAAATCGCCGGACGCGGTTCCGGTGTGATCGTGGGGCATGCCAGCCAGGTGTTGCTGCATGATTTTGACTGCGCGTTTCATGTCCTCTGTAGCTGCCCGGAAGCATCCAGAATCAGGCGGCTTTCGGAAAAAGGCGGCATGGGCGAAGAAAGGGCGGCGGAAATAATAAAAAAAGCGGACCGGGAGCAGGACGATTTTTTGAAGACCTATTATCATCTGGACTGGAAGGATCCTGGGCTTTACGACCTGGTGATCAACACCGAAAAACTGGGAGCCGAATATGCGGCGCGTTTGATCATAACCGTAGTCCGGGAGCGTATCACCGAGTGCGGCCTGGATTCGCTGTTCGCGATGTCCGCGCTGTCGCTCAAGAAGAAGGCCAGGGCTGTTCTGATCGAAGAGGGTTTCAATATCAACCTGCTCTTTCTCGATGTTCCTGAGGATGGGGAAATTTATATCAGGGGGCTGGCTTCGACGGTGGAGGACGCCGCCAAGATCAGGTCGGTGCTGGAAGGCCTCGATGGTGTCCGGCGGGTTGTTTCCGATCTCGTCGTTTACTGAGGAGACCGCAGTGTCTGGATGCGGTCCTGGCCGGCCATTCAGGCATGACTATGACAGGAGGATCAATGAGACTGTCCACACGCAGCAGATATGGTGTAAGGTTGATGCTCCAGCTGGCCGCCGATTATGACAATGGACGGCTCAGCAGGCTTTCCGAAATTGCAAGGAGCCAATCCGTTTCGGTCAAGTATCTGGAACAGATCGTCCTTCCGCTCAAGCGCTCCAGGTACGTGATGAGCTACAGGGGGGTCAAGGGAGGGCACAGGCTGGCCAGGCATCCCGGGGAAATATCTGTCGGTGAAGTCGTTGCATTGCTGGAAGACGGGCCCCATGTGGTTGAATGCGCAGGTAACGTTGGGGTATGTGAAAGAGCGGATGAATGCGTCACCCGCAGGTTGTGGAAAGAGGCTTCCGAGGCCTTTTTTGGAAAACTCAATTCGTTGACTTTCCAGGACCTGGTGGAGCAGGCGGCGGAAAGTGGAGACGACCCGGCGGCTCTTTGCCCGGAAGGCGCAAAGGTTTTGACGTCCCCGGCCGGGCCGGTCAAAGATAAGAAGCGGCCCGGCCGAAAGGTTACGGCTACAGAACCAGGTCCATGAAGGGCTCGAGACCGACGCGGTCTATCATTTTTCCGAGCCTTTCGCCCTTGCCTGCGTACTCTCTGTAATAATTGATTACTTTTTCAATATTTTCAAATGCCTGTTCGTCGCTGAGTGAACCGACCAGCTCGTTTCCGATTCGTGGACGTGCACCCACATTTCCACCTATCGTCATGGTCCAGCCGTCGCCTTTTCCGAAAAGCCCTACGTCCCGGACCCAGGACTCCGCGCAGTTGAGGCTGCAACCCGATACGGCTATCTTGAACTTGCCCGGCAGCTGCTCCCCGTGGTAGATTTCGTCCAGTTTCATTCCCATTCCGAGCGCATCCTGCTTGCCCAGTTTGCAGAAGGTGGTGCCCGGACAAGCCCGGACGCTTCGAACGCACAGCCCGACGGCTGCCCCGGGTTTAAGCCCGAGATCGTTCCATAGCTCGTCGATGTCTTCTTCCCTGATGCCGACCATCGCGATCCTGGTGGCACCGGTGATTTTAATCGCCTTCGTGCCGTATTTTTCAGCGGCATCGGCGATTTTTCTTAGAAGCTCCGGGGTGACAACCCCGCAGGGAATGTGCGGGGCCACAGCATAAGTTTCTCCGTCTCTCTGAATGATCGCGCCTTTCTCGCCAAGCTTCAACATGATTCTTCTCCGTGATGGTTGTTGTTTCCAGGGGTTTCTCTAGAAACCAGTCTGATTTTTCCGGATATATAAGAGAGGCGCACTCTGTGTCAAGCAGGAGGAGAAGGTGACGGGTTTAATCTCTTGCATCAGGCGTGACAATTTTGTTATTCATGTATCCAGCCAGGGTGGATTTATGACAAAAACGTAGATTTTGTTTCTTGGATTTACGGTTGGACCTGCTCAAAATTCATTCCGCCGTGTTCCTTCGTTTCCCCGTTTTACCGGTTTGCGAAGCAGGAATGGCGGCGGTTTTTTTGTGTACGAAAAGCAAGGTGGTCCCGCCCTGGCATCAACCTTGCTATGTATACCTGCAGAGCGGCCGTGATTCACGTGGATAGCGCGGAAGGCGGCGGAATCACTTATAGAGGAGGACTACTTATGAATTGTCATTCGGCTGAAGATGTTCTGAAAATTGTAAATGAAAAAAATGTAAGTTTCATTCAGTTCTGGTTTACGGACGTACTGGGG
>DSCZ01000094.1 GCA_011048855.1 Desulfobacteraceae bacterium
CACCAATATCATTCACACCCAGGGTTATCTTCACTGCCACACGCCGGCGACCGACGCTTCATCCATGGTCAAGGCCGTGATGGATGATCTTTTTGATTATTTTCAGAGCATGACTCTGCCGGCGCAGGTACGGGTCTCCATGGCCTGTTGCCTTAACATGTGCGGTGCAGTTCACTGTTCTGACATCGCCCTTCTCGGTTATCACCGTAAACCGCCTATCGTGGATGACGAAGTCGTCGACTCCCTCTGCGAAATCCCCCTGGTCATCGCTGCATGCCCGACCGGCGCGATTTCACCTTCTAAAACTGAGAGCGGAAAGAAAACCGTCAAGGTAAAGCAGGAGCGCTGCATGTTCTGCGGTAATTGTTACACCATGTGCATGGCTTTGCCGCTGTCCGACAAACTCGGCGACGGGGTAACGATTCTTGCAGGCGGAAAATTGTCAAACCGCATCACGCCTCCCAAGTTTTCGAAGGTCGTGGTGCCCTTTCTGCCGAACACCTTCCCGAGGTTCCCAGAGGTGTGCAGGGATGTGAAAAAGATCATCGAAGCCTATGCAGCCGGAGCGAATAAATATGAAAGACTCGGGGACTGGGCCGAAAGAATTGGCTGGGAGAGGTTCTTCGAGAGATGCGACCTTCCGTTCACCGAGCATCTGATAGACGATTACAGGCTCGCCTACGACACTTACAGGACATCCACACAGTTCAAATTTACTCAGGCTGCGTGGGATGTTTCCAAAGCCGCGGGCGGAATCTAATAAACGTTTGCAATATATCAGGAGCGGGCCTTATGGAAGATATGAAAAAAGCGATTCTGGAATTTGCAGAGGGAAGTAAAAAAACGAAGTTCTATTTCAAGGACCTGGAGAAAGCTGTCCAGAAAGCGCTGCCCGACGCAAAAGCCAGGGAAATCAAAAAGGCTGCTACAGCGTTGATCAATGAAGAGAAGTTGATCTATTTTTCCACGGGCAGTACGACGATGTATGGGCTCAAGGGCAGGGGGCAGACCGAGGATCATTAAACACCTCGGGACGCCGGGTCGACTGACTTTGCGTAAACGCGAGAGGTCGCTTTCCCGTTGAACGGGAGCGGCCTCTCTGTGTTATGGAATAGAAGAAGGTAAGTCCAGGGAGGAGCGATATGAAAAAGCCAATGGATTCCGAGTTGTTCATATCCGAGCAAAAGAGAATGCTTGCTGAAAACCCGGAATGCGCCAATTCCAGCTACAATCTTGGTGTGGCTTTGATGGAAAAGGGTGATTATGATGGAGCGGTGGATGCGTTCAAGGATGCGATAGCGAACAGCGCCCGGATGTTTGAAGCGTATGTGAACCTGGGGTTCATTCATTTCCAGCAGGGGGAACTCGAAGAAGTGGTGGAAATGAACCGAAAGGCAATAGAAATTGAACCTAGATATGCAAGAGGCTATGCCAATATAGGTTTTGCCTATCTTCAGATGTCCTGTGCAGAGGAGGCGATAGAAGCTCTCGAGCGGGCGATTGAATTGAATCCGATGATAGTCCAGGCCTGGAGCAACCTGATAAATGCCTATCTTCAGAAAGGAGATGCGGCGAGGGCAGTGGAGGTAGGGGAAAAAGTGGTTGGCATGGCACCCGAGTTCGCGTTGGGCCATAATAACCTGGCCGTTGCTCTCTACAACCTGGGAAATATGGAGAAAGCCAGGGAACATTACGAACGGGCCGTGGAGCTGGGTTTCGAACCCCATCCGGAATTCGCGGCTGCATTGGAAGCCGGTGCAAGATGAACATCCACGATTTTTTCGATCCATACGAAGATCTTTTAGCCGCGGCGGATACTGCCTTCGAAGAGATGTCGAAAGCGCATCCCGGACGGGTGCTCTGCAGGAGAGGCTGCGATGACTGCTGTCATGCGGTATTCGGGTTGTTTCTTGTCGAGGCGGCTTACCTGCAGGAGGCGTTTGCGACTCTCGATGATTCAGTCCGAAGCGGGATCCTTGCGCGGTGCGATACTGCGGATGAAGATGCACGACGCCTTGAAGAAAAATTGCGAGTTTACCGTCATGATCCGGCGGAGGCGGCGCGGGTTATGACCACCGAGCGGATCAGGTGCCCGTTGTTGACCGAAGAAAAGGATTGCGTGCTTTATCATGCCCGCCCGCTTACGTGCCGGGTTTACGGGATACCGACGCACATTCAAGGGGCTTTGCGGGTTTGCGGTAAATCCGGCTTTTCCGCGGACGGTCGATTCGGTGCCTTCAACCTCGATCTGGCTCAGCGGCGTCTTCTGGAAATTTCGACCGGGATGCTCGAAGATATAGAAGAGGCGGACGCTGGAAAAGCTTCGTTGCTTTTTTCAGTTTCCAAATCGCTTAAAAGTCCGGTTTATGATATTATTGAAGAGAATTGTTTGAAAGACGATTAGAAGTCTATAAAGGAAGGTCTTTTAACACGGGACATCCCGTATCGATGCCCGAACCTGGGGTGTTTATCGTGGACGCCGGTAATTCGAGCAAGTAAAGGATTCTCGAGGCATTGAGTACAGGCAAACCACAGGGGCAGCCGGAAGGCAAGCAATTCCGGCTGGCGAAATTTTTCGCGTATGCCAGCTTTACTATCCTGGCGCTCGCCAGCTTTCCATTCTCCGTTATTATATCCCAGCAGGCCAAAGATATTTTAACCCGAAGCTATGAAAACTACGCATTACTGCTGGGAGAAAATCTGAATCATCAAGTTTTCCGCAATTTCGTGCTGCCGGTTAGTGCGCGATATGGCCAGATACGTTTGCGAGATACCCAGCAATACGACTTGATGGACAAGATTGTCAAGACAACTATTCATAGCTTCAAAATCGATCTTGTAAATATATACGACATCGGGAAGGGGGTGGTTGCCTACAGCACCGATTCTTCCCTCGTGGGGAATCCTGCCGAAGAGACCGAGGGATATAAAAAGGCGAGGGCCGGCGAGGATTTTTCAAGATTGATGTCCACTGAAGAAAGCTTTTTGGGTTTGGGAATCGATTTGATGGGAGGGGAACGCAAACTTCGGACTTATATTCCGTTCAGAAGGGAAGGTCCTTTTGGAGAAGACCTTTACGTGCTGGGGGTGTTCGAGTTGATTCAGGACCTGGGCAGCGAATACAAGTCGATTGTCAAGCTGCAGTATTTGATATTCGGGACGTCGGTTGTCATCATGGGTCTGATTTTCCTCGCGTTGATGTTGATAGTCCGAAAGGCCGAAAAGATCATAGAAGAAAGAGCCAGGGAGCAGCGTGAACTTCAGGCACAGCTGGATCAGGCCGAGCGGCTGGCCGCCCTTGGTGAAATGCTGGCCGGGGTTTCCCATGAGATACGAAATCCTCTCGGTATCATCAGGAGTACCGCTGAATTGCTTGGCAGCATGCCGGATGCCGCAAGCCGCAAAAACTTGAGCGATGTGATTGTCGAAGAATCGAGCCGGTTGAATAATATAGTCACCGAGTTTCTTGATTTCGCGAGACCAAAGGATCCGACCCTTCAGGACTGTGAGCTGAAAGAGATTATTTCCAGAAACCTTGTTTTTCTCCAGCCCCAGCTTGAAAAAGTGGACATAGAAGTGCATCATAATTTGGATGGAAAGGTTTTGCCCATAAAGGCAGATCCTAATTTGCTTTATAGGGGCTTTTTCAACCTTTTTATGAACGGAATCCAGGCAATGAAGAATGGAGGCGTGCTGCGGGTGATCGTGACCGAAGAGGAAGAAAATTATCATGTAGTTATAGAGGATTCCGGTGAAGGCATCGATGAGGAAAACCTCGGGAAGATTTTCAATCCTTTTTTCAGTACCAAGGATCAGGGAAGTGGACTGGGGCTGGCGATTGTCAGGAGTATCATAGAATCTCATGGTGGATCGATAAGGATCCAGAGCGCGGCCGGAGAAGGTACCAGGGTGGCTGTCAATCTGCCCAGGGGTTAAACAATGGAGACTCTTTTAATTGTAGACGATGAAAAGAATTACCTGGTTGTTCTCGAGGCTTTGCTCGGGTCGGAAGGCTACGAGATCATGACCGCCTCCGGTGGACATGATGCGCTGCGCCTCGTTCGGGAATCGGATCTGGATCTGATCATCACCGACGTGAGAATGCCGGGGATGACAGGCATGGATCTTCTTCGGGAGTGCAAGCGGATAAAGCCGGAAGTGCCGGTGATAATGATGACCGCCTACGGGACGATAGAGACAGCCGTTGAAGCCATGAAGGAACATGCTTATGATTATATAACCAAGCCTTTCGAGAATGAGCAGCTGAAGATAACCGTTCGGAAAGCCCTCGAAAACTACCGTCTGATCAAGCGCAACAAAATGCTGAGCCAGGAACTGTCGGACCGGTTTCGATACGGCTCTCTTGTGGGCAAGAGTTCCTCCATGATGAAAATTTTTGATCTCATAGATAAAGTCTCTCGCTCCAAGGCTTCGGTTTTGATCACGGGACCGTCCGGGACCGGGAAAGAATTGATCGCAAAGGGTATCCATTTCACCGGGGACAGGAGCGATGGCCCTTTCGTGTCTGTGAACTGCGGGGCGCTTGCTGAAACCTTGCTTGAAAGCGAGCTTTTCGGCCATGAAAAAGGTGCTTTCACCGGAGCGGTATCGATGAAGAAGGGCAGGTTCGAAATAGCCGACGGAGGAACCATATTTCTGGACGAGGTTGGAGAAATGTCTCCGTCGCTCCAGGTGAAATTGCTTCGCGTTCTGCAGGAAATGTCGTTTGAAAGAGTGGGAGGTACACGTACGATTGATGTGGATGTGCGGGTTATTTCCGCCTCAAACAGGGATATTAAGGAAGACGTGGGAGAGGGTGTGTTCAGGGAAGACCTTTTTTACCGTTTGAACGTGATTCACATCGATGTTCCCCCGTTGAGGGAGCGAACCGATGATATTCCGTTGCTCGTAAATCATTTTATGAATAAATACCACAGCGAAAAAACGGGGAAACGAATCGAACTGGCACCCGAAGTGTGGAAGGTGTTTTATTCCTATTCATGGCCTGGCAATGTGAGACAGCTTGAAAACGTTATAGAACGAGCACTCGTGTTGAATACCGGTTCGATGATCAGGAAGCAGGATCTTCCAGAGGAACTGGCCGATACCGAAGCCGAACTAGATGTGGAGCGGTTAATCCCGGCGGGTATTCCTTTACCTACGGCCCTGGAAACGATAGAGGAAAAACTTATCCGTCGTGCCCTGGCCGACAGCGGCAACGTTCAATCTCATGCGGCCCAGCGGTTGGGTATCACGAAAAGCCTGATTCAGCATAAAATGAAGAAGTACAATATCACCATTTGAAAGTATAAAATTTTGTACCCTTGAAAGATTAGTTTTTTCAGAATGTTAGTACATTTCGGTTTGAGCGGAAGCGAATTTCAGGCCAAAATATTGTACCGGAGGCGAGGGGTCAAGGTTTGAGAGGAGGCAACGATTTTGCTGAAAAATACAGTGAAACCAAAGCCTTAGCGTTTTTATGCCGGCGATCCAGCAGTATTGGCAAGACTGTTGCATAAAGTACCTTTCAAAAGCACGAACGCTTAATTTTTTCCTCCTCTTGAACCAACCGTACCGCGATCGGTTGGTTCTTTTTTTTGGGGGAGATTAACGGGGGATTAATATGAAGGTATTGATTGTTGGTGGGGGCGGACGCGAGCATGCCCTTGCGTGGAAGACTGCAGATTCGAGGCATGTGACCCGGGTATTTGTGGCTCCCGGCAACGCGGGTACGGCCGGAGAAGAGAAGGTCGAAAACATCCCTATAGAACCAACCAATATACAGGCACTGGTCGAGTTCGCGTCGGAGAAGGCCGTGGATTTGACCATCATCGGGCCTGAAGCTCCGCTCGTGGCCGGAATAACAGATGCCTTTTCGGCGGCAGGCCTAAAGTGTTTTGGCCC
>DSCZ01000291.1 GCA_011048855.1 Desulfobacteraceae bacterium
GCTTTTACCGCTGTTGACGACCGTTGCGAGGCCCGGGTAATTCGCATCCAATGCCTGCTGCAGCTGGCTAACCCAGGCGCCTCCCGCTGTAAGGCTGGTCCCGTATGCAACAACTCTTTGCGTCTTCCCGGCTTCCAGGTTTGCAACAAGTCGGCTGGTATTGTCTGCAGGAGCGTTCTCTGCCAGGCTCAGGATGATGATCGATATGAAAATACCGACGGTTTTTATCATGAAGCCCTTCTCCTTGTTATCGCTCAACGCGGGCGCAGTTGCTTTTCCAGGTTGTTTTACGAGAGTTGCCGCAGTAACCTTCATGTCCGTAATCGGGCACAACGAAGGATAAAGATATAGTAGCAAAAAGGTCATGAGATGTCCAACAATGGTTATGAGACATGGATATGCCTAACGAGACGGTCTGTTGCGGCGGGTTTTCTTCAGCTTGTGAATGAAATTCCGAGAGCATCTGAAGCACTGAGCAGTGTTTCTTGAAACAGAAGAGAGCCACCACGAAGAACAGGATGCTGGGCAGAATTCCCCAAAGGGCTCCCTTCGTGAAGTCCTGCATGATCGAGGGGTTACCCTTGTTCTCCACGGACATCCACACGAGGACGAGTGCGCCGGTGAGTGGCATGACGCCGATCAGCCCGGCTGTCGACGGCAGCTTCTTCCCGACTGCCGTGGCAATGAGAATGATGGCTACGCTAAGAACAGCTTTGATTAGTATCTGCATAGTCTGTCTTCTTGTCCAACGAAAAAGCTCAGCCGCGCGCTGTAAGCCGTCCGCCTGGATGCTGTGGTGTACGCCCGACATGGGCATGGATTTATGGGGTGGAAGTCCCCTGTAGGAGTACCGGTAATGTCCGGATTGTGGACAGAAGCAACTACTAGCCGACGGCAAGGGCGGCCCCGCGAGGGACGGTCCGAAGGAAGCCGTAAGCGCAAAGGTGCTTTTCTGACGGACAGAAATCGCATAGAAGGCTTAGTCTCCGGGCGAGGCAGCACCACATGACGAAGCCCCTCTGGTACAGGAGACAGGGTAAATGCGGCAGCCCGGCTTCCCGATTAGGCATCTCTTTAGTGTAAGAGAAGGTCCTGAATATCATTCGCGATCAGTTCTGCTTGAAGTGGATTCTTGGGGTTCACCCAAAGTTGACACTTTCCGTCCGGGGATACTACTTTTGAAAGAAATGATTTGACTTTTGCTTTCAGAAACAAAAGTTGACCAATAGCCTGGAGTTACTGTGAAATGTTTGCCTTCAAAATCGAATTCACAAAGAAGTTGAAACGCCCACACCTTTCTCGATCCCCCTCTCGGACCTGGGGGACCAAAGACGCTTTTGTATTCTTGGTCAATCACCTTTGCCAGTAGTTTCTTCCAGTTTCTTCTAAGGATCCTGCCGCGAAGAAGGATGCTGATGAGTCCAATTAGTAGCCCTGCTATGGAAATGGTAAATAACTCGTTAACTTTGAAACCCGCAAAAATCCCGCCTATAAAGAGGAGTGCTCCAAAAATGGCACCCCAATTTGTTTCCATCATGGCGCAAGGGTCGCTAAAGGGGATGGGTTTGATTCGCCATTCGCTGCTTTCAAGTGAACTATTGCCAGAATTCATAAGAGCAAGCTCCATTTGTTAAATGGTTTGCCTAACGGTCGCCATCACTTGCGGCCTTGGCCGTCAAATGCATGGCGTGGTTTGCCTCTCATGATCGTATCATTGTCAACATCATCTTGAATCGTTCAATCGCCTTGAGTGCATGCGGTTCGTTTGCCGGCATGATAAGCATTTCGCCCTGGCTCACTGTAATTGGGTTGCCGGCGATCACTATCTCCGCTACTCCATCAAGGACACAAACCATGGCGTCGAAAGGTGTTGTGTGTTCGCTCAGCCCTTGGCCCTTGTCGAAAGCAAACAGCGTGACTGTCCCTGTTTTCTTCTCAATCAACGTCTTGCTTACGACGGATGTTTCCTGGTAGGCGACGAGGTCGACCAGGCTGCGTGCGATGTCTTCTCGATTCATTCTCCTCTCCTCTCTATTGTGGCGAACGTACCGGTCACCGGCGGCTGAAAGCTGTCCGGTGGATCGGTACGTTGTGCCTTAATTTCATCAATAGGCAGTACTTGTTTTCCATGACGAACAGTAAGGACAGAAATTGTTTTTTTCTCTACTCGGTAAACAATGCGGTAGTTACCGTAGATCAATTCTCTTATGGTTTTATTCTCAGTTTCGGGAACAATACCGCCACTTTCAGGAAAGTCCTGTAGTTCTTTTACCTTCTTAAAAACTGTATTTGCCCAATTCTCGGCGGCTATAGGATTATCCATTGCTATATATTCTGCAATTTCCGATACTCTAGCTACAGCAAGGGGGGACCAAATAATTCTCATTTTCTTATTCGATTCATTACACTCGACTTTGCATTTTCATGCTCAATCCCATAGCCTGCTTCTATCTGCCCAATGGAGGTTTGTATGTCTTGAAGCAACTCGATCTTATCTTGCATAGCCTCGTACTCGCGTGCATCCAGCAACACCGCCACACCTTTCCCGCGCTGTGTTATTATAAGAGGTCTTTTTGTATTGTGTATCTGTTTAAGGAAAGATGCTATTCCGGTTCTGAATTCTGACATGGGATGAATATCTTCATTGATTCTAGGTCTTTTCATAAATTACCTCACATATAAGGTACATTATAACGTACTTAATAAGTTCGGTCAATGTACATATTCTTTGGCATAACGCTGCGGATCAGGCGCGCTATCAAGCGTCGCCTGCATCCGACTTGTTGGGCAGCCGGT
Source organism: Desulfobacteraceae bacterium (assembly GCA_011048855.1). The sequence continues at coordinate 2,797 of DSCZ01000291.1, forward strand.
CCTTTTCCTCATCAGTGTGCCCGTGCCTATGATGCAAGTCGGGCCAGTGTTTGTGCGCATGAGTCACGGGGTCATGTTCATGCATGTGCGAATGGCTCACTGTTGCCGGAAGACCGCTATGTTCGTGGTCATGATGGCCATCCATATGGTGGTGACCATGCTGGTGAAGTATCGAGTCGTGCCGGTGAACGTGTGCATGCTTCTCGGTGAAGAGCAACGCCAGCGATGCCGCAATGATTCCGGCCCCCAGCGCCTGCGTCCCCGTGAAGGTCTCACCGAGGACGGAAACAGAAAGGAGCACGCCGAAGAATGGAGCCGTCGAAAACACCATCTGACCGCGAGAGGCCCCGAAACCTTGCGCCGTGACGATATACAACGTCACGCTCAGGCCATATGCGAGCGCTCCCACAAGCAAGGCTACCAGAACCAGTTCCGGCTTCCCGACTCCACCGGCAAGAACTGCACCGAGGGTCAGATTGAACGCTCCCGCGACCAGGCCTTTCCACAAGGTAGTCTGGGCAGGAGTGATACCGTCGATGAGCGCCGTGAAGTGATTGTCGAAACCCCAGCAGAGGCAGCCGGCAGCGACAAGGCCGACAGACAGGACACCAACATCGCCCTCACCTCCGGCCAGGAGCAGTGCGGCAACGAACGTCCCGCCTGCTGCAATCCATCCTCGTGCCGTCAGGTGTTCACGGAACACGAAATGCCCAAGAATTACAGTGGCTACGAACTCCAGATTCAGCCAGAGGGAGACAGATCCCGAACTGGCGAGCCTCAGTCCGAGCAAGAGTAACAGTGGGCCGAGGATTCCTCCCATAACAACGGCTCCTGTGAGCAGCAAGAGCGTTCGTCGACCCGCTTGCCACGGCGGCAGGAAGGACTTGCTTTGGATGACGACAGGCAAAACACCAAACGCGGCTCCGAGGTACAGCAGGCCCGCGAGGACCTGTGGCTGAATGCCCGTCAGCAAGGCCTTGCTGGCGGGGGTTGCCGCACCAAAGAGACAGGCCGAGACAAGCCCGATTCCCAGAAGCGCTTTCGTGTGCCGCTGCCCTTTCATTGGTCTCACTTTCTGGCTACCCAACGCTTGTGCATCAGCAGCGCGGCTCCGCCGCGTCCGTCTGGATGCGTTGGTTCGAAGATCCTTTAGACTCTCTTCTTCCAAATGCGAGGATTGCGTTTAACATGAAATACAGAAAGAACAACAATTTTTGTTTTTTCGAGTATGAAGAAGACTGAATAAGGAAATCTTCTAATAAGCGCCCTGTGAACATTTTATATACAATTGGATAAACAAGATGATTTCTCAGAATCGAATTGAAGAGAGCATCTAGAACAAGCAAGAACTCGGAACCAAGGCCATGAACTTGAGTATCATACCAATCAAAGGCTTCAGCAATATCCACTTCAGCCTCTGGGCTGATGATTAACTCAGGAATCATACACGACTCTTAATACGTTCTCGGACAAGTGACCATGGTGATCCTGCGTTAGGATTATTATGATATGAATCGAGTCGACGATCAATTTCAGCCTTTTCTTCATCTGTCAGAGGCACCGCCTCTGGGACTTGAGCAATGCTGTCCCAAATATCCTCAACAAGCTGAATACGCTCAGAAACGCTGAGATCCAGAATGTCCTTTTTTGCAAATGATCCCATATTTCCTCCGTTAAAATTATTGTAACCTATATTGGGTCATCTTTCTATGAACTTCGTACAATAAGGGTGCTCTTCGAACGCACCCCTCTGCGGCGGCGCGTAAGCGACGTACGCAGCAGGGGTGCGTTGTGAAATCATAGTCCCTGGAATTCGAACGGCTCCGTTTCTATAAAATGCTCATGCGCATTGCCTGCGTAAATCTGCCCAGCGTCCAGAGCAAGCTTCCTGACAGGTTGCCCCGGCGATAAATTCACTTGCCTAAGATCCACCCAAAGAACATTAGGTGTAAGAACGTTCTCGAAGTAGTAAACCAAGCGCTTCTGATCTGCGACAACCCGCCAACGTGTGCTGGATATATGCGGTTGTCCTTCCGTGGATATTCCATAAGGAACCGATACATTTCGGATGACACTGAACACACTGGCCACGGAAACTAAAGGATCGCTGGTTTGCGGGATCGCATTGATGTAGTAGGATGCCCGAACAAAGCGATCCGAAGCTCGATTACTCCCGGGAAGGAATATGGTGCCGGGTATGCTCTTCCAATAGCTTGAAATAGCTAACTGTTCCTCGAATAGCGGATCGTTGGTCATGACCTGATAGGATGAATCGTGGTGAATCACCAACTTTCCTTCTACATACTCAAGAATGGCACTGTCGCCAGACGCGTCAGATATCGAAAGATGCACCGTTGTGAACTTGTCCGTTCCGGGGATGAAGTCGGTGACGACGACAAAATCCTCTTTTCGTAAAGACTCAACGGCTTCCTTAACCGTGGCATAATTATCGAGCACATACTGCGCCCATGCGGCAATGGTGAGTCCTGTTTCTCCTCTTTCCTTGTCAAAAGTGGGATATTCCGATTGAACCAACCATAGCATGTTGGCGACCAAACCTTTTTCATTCATACCGTCAGGCGTGGCAATATCCCATGAACTGGCCGCAATACTGCCGAAGCGCGACACCCACCGCAGGGAATTCGGTCCCACCTGCCCATGCCGTTCCATACCTCGCGGGAAAATCCACAGATTTGCAGGAATATCGATAGAGAAATCCATGGTTCTTCCAGTAACAATCGTCTGGTCAGGTCCAATGTATACAACTCGTGTGCAGGCGTTAGCTTCAACAGCAAAGGCCACGACCGCAACAGCCATCACGGATATCCAAGTCCTCATCATTATTCGCATCCTATTTCTCCTTTCACAACGCCAGCCATAACCGGAGGCAAAAAGTGAAGCGCAGCGTAGCTTTTTACCGTCCGAGTTTATGGCATTGTTGGACGAAGCCGCTACGCGGCAGACGAACCTCGAGCGATTCTGTTCGCCCATGATTAACATGTTGTAATCTCACGGCATTTGGTAATAGATAGGGAGTGGCGGCGCAAAGGCAAGGCCGCCGCATCAACCATTAC
>DSCZ01000289.1 GCA_011048855.1 Desulfobacteraceae bacterium
ATATAACCGATGCGGATATGGTGGATGAAGACGGAAAACCACTTGAATTTTAAAAATATTTAAATTATCGAAGGGAGCGGCTGAGCCGCTCCCTTCGTCGATTATGGGAAGGTGACGGTTCTGCTCCATTTTTATATTAAAGCATTCAAGGGGGTGGCTGCCGTCTATGCCAAGGTCGGCGACTGTACGAGGCTGTTATGGAAAAAATAAAAAAATTCATGGACTTCGTCGAAAAAACTAATGTCTTCATAGGTAAGCTGAATGTCGGGGTGTTGCTTCTGACGGTTTTCGTGATCACCTTCGAAGTGGTGATGAGATATGTATTCAACATGCCGACGAACTGGGGCCATGAATTCATGACGCTGCTGTTTGCGGTGCAATACATGTTTGTGGCCGGCTATTGCCATTATCACCGGGCACATGTGCGTGTCGATGTCATCTACTCTACCAGGAAGAGGCGTACAAGGGCTTTTATGGATCTATTCACCAGCATTTTCTTCTTTCTTTTCCTCATAGTTCTTATCTATACATCATGGAATTTTTACTGGAGCTCTCAGACGATGACAGGCGGGGGTACTTTCCTCGGTTATACAATCCCCGGTGAACGTACACTCACAGACTGGGCCCCGCCGTATTACCCCGTCAAGTTCATGATGCCTTTCGGAGCTTTACTGCTGTTTTTTCAGCACGTGGTATGGACGATCCGCGATATTCACGTGGCGCTGACAGGGAGGGAGATCGCATGAGTATCGAATTATTGACCGTCGTGATGTTCGGATCGTTGTTTTTCCTGTTGGGGCTGGGGCTCCCGGTCGCGTTTGCCTGTGGTTCGGTCGGTGTTATATTCACAGCCTTTCTGCAGGGTCCCATGGCTGTTAATCTCGTGCCTACACGCATATTCGGGTTAATGGTCAACTACCTGCTTGCAGCCATACCGCTTTTTATATTTATGGCCTGTATCCTGGAGCAGTCGGGAATCATACACCGTTTATACGAGACGGTCTATCAGTGGGTCGGTGGATTAAAAGGCGGGGTCGCGTCTGCGACCGTTGTCGCCTGCACGCTTCTTGCGGCCATGTGCGGAGTTATAGGCGCAAGCGAAGTGACGATGGGCGTTATCGCGCTTCCTCAAATGCTAAACAGGAAATATAACAAGCACCTTGCCTGCGGCTCCATCCTTGCCGGAGGCACACTGGGTATATTAATACCTCCCAGTGTTCTCTTGATAGTCTACGGACTGGTGGATAACAGTTCCATTGGAAAGCTTTACGCCGGATCCATTCTTCCCGGACTGCTTCTTTCTTCGCTTTTCATCGGATATATAACGATCCGGTGCCTGATAAATCCATCCCTCGGGCCACCGGTCCCGGCTGAGGAGCGGATGGGACTCAAGGAGCGAACGAAGCTGCTGGTTTCCTTAATTCCGCCGGGTATCATCATATTTCTTGTTCTGGGAACTATTTTCACCGGTATAGCCTCTCCTACCGAGGCCGCAGGTGTGGGAGCTTTCGGCGCGATGATCCTGACCGGCCTCCAGAAACAGCTTTCATGGAAGGGCATAGTAGATGCCAGCGAAAAGACACTGAAGTCATCCGCCATGGTCCTGTGGACCATGTTCGGGGCAAATATCTTTGTTGCGCTCTACGTGATGAGCGGGGGCGGTGAGTTTGTAGCCAATATTCTGCTGGGCTCCGGGTTCGGGAAATGGACGATTATCATTATCATGCAGTTTATTTTAATATTCCTGGGTGCGTTTATCGACTGGACAGGGATATTGATGCTTTGTATTCCGATCTTCGGCCCGATTATTCGCCAGCTCGGTTTCGATCCAGTCTGGTTCGGGGTGCTTTTCGCGACTAATTTGCAGATTTCGTTTCTTTCACCACCGTTTGGCTACGCGCTGTTTTATCTCAAGGGGGTCGCCCCGCCTGAGATCAAAACGACCGATATCTGGCGGGGTGCTGCGCCGTTTATCGTTTTGCAGATTATCGGTGTAATTTTGGTAATGATCTTTCCACAGATTTCGTTATTTCTGCCTAATTTATTTTTCTAATGGGTTAGGTTTATCTGGTGTGTGATCTGATGGATGTAATTGAAGCGAATACTTAATTCTGTATAAGATGATTTTGTATGAAAACTAAACTGAAATCACCGAAAAAAAGATCCTATATATATGAAGCGCCCGTTGCTTTTGTAGTCGTTTTTTATGCCTTGATTGCTGCCTGGTCCGGGGTTTCGGTCTATTTGATCGGAACGAAGGCGCTTGTCGCGAACTGGCCCCTGGGTCAGCTTGCGATGGTTGGGTTCGTAATCGCCTACACCTGGTACTGGTGTCTAGGTATATCGTACCGTATTGAGGTTAGTGAAGACGGCGGGATCGAACTCAGGAGTTTCAGAAGGGTTCTGCGGTTGGATCCGGGTGATGTAACGGTAGTTGAAGGCCCCAGGTTGTCGTTTATCCCGACTGTGTTTGTGAGGTTCCGGCTCGCCAGGGAAAAGGCCTACCTGTTCTGCGTCATCACAAGTGGGGACCTCACGGAAGTGTTGCGATTGATGCACAGGAATAACCGCGATTTGTCGTTCAAGGGGCTTGCAGGCGCGTTTTGATCTCGACACTACGACATGGAAGCATCCGGCCGTAGAGGAGGTGAAGGATGGATAAAGCTAAAAAGGATAAGTTAATTAAAGTAGTTGGAGCAATTGCTGTTATAGGAGTAATCGTCAAAATTGCACTTACCGTCCATTCCGGCAGGATGTATGTTTTGTGGCCGAATATCGTCCTTATCGTTTGCGGACTGATGGTCATTTCCGTAATAGGGTTCTGGGTGTACGCATGGATAAAAGGGGTCGATAGTGTTTTCAAGGACGAACTCCGGGGAGGAGAGTAAAACGTATCACGTTTTTCAGCTTTATTTTTGGCTTGAATAAATAAAAGCTTTTTACCGAAGCAGCCGCATCCAGTTTTATGGTGCGGCTGTTTTCATTTTGACCCGGCCGTCTTTTGATGATATGGCTTCAGTGAAATAGCCAGGGAGGATTTTATATGAAAATGGCGTTTTTTCACGGGCTCGACAGCAGCCCCCAGGGAACCAAAGGCAGGCTGTTGATGGAGCGTTATCCGGGAATATATGTGCCTTTACTTCCCGCCGATATAAACGAAAGGCTCAGGATAGTGGAAAATGACATCAGGGAGCCGATGCTGATTATAGGCTCGTCCCTTGGGGGATTGACCGCGCTGCTTTTCGCAATGAAGCATCCTGAGCTTGTGAAAGGCCTGATTCTGCTGGCACCGGCGGTTGGTTTTTTCGATCGGACGATCTTGAACTCAGAGCAGTCGAACGCGTTGGACTCGCTTTATGTCCCCGCCGGCTTGAAGACGTTTATCATCGCTGGTATAAGAGACGAGGTCATCCCCCTGGCCGCGGTGCGGGCGATGGTGGACAGGTCTCCGGAACCACGGGAAATTACGCTCCATGAGGTGGATGACGATCACAACCTTCACGATCACCTGGATTTCATGCTATCGTGCATAGATAAAGAGCTTGGGATTTGATGTTGTATGTCCGGCAAACACTAAGGTGGACTTGCAATGACGGCTATAACACCGTATAAAAATAAAAAATTTGGAGGGACTTATGATTATAATCGCCGAGAGAATAAATGCTTCCAGAAAACTCGTGGCTGAGGCAATCGCCGGCGAAAATGCCGCTTTTATTCAAATCGAGGCGAAAGCCCAGGCGGCGGCCGGTGCCGACTATATTGATGTGAACGCCGGAACTTTCGTCGGCGAAGAAGCTGTGAGGCTCAAATGGGTTGTTGAAAAGGTTCAGGCGGTCGTTGATGTTCCGCTGTGCCTCGACAGTCCAGATCCTGAGGTCATTGAAGAAGTGCTCCCCATAGTGAAGGCCTCACCGGTAATGATAAATTCGATCAGCCTGGAACCGGGCCGCCTTAAGAGCTTGTTGCCCCTGGTGGCGGAAAACAATGCAAAAGTGATCGGGCTCTGCCAGTCCGAGGACAAAATGGCGGAGACCGGGGAAGAAAAACTTAAATTTGCCGGACGCCTGGTTGAAGAAGCAAGCCGGGCAGGAGTACCGCTCGATAATCTTTTTATTGATCCGCTGGTGTATCCAGTTTCTACGAATGGGATGTCGGCTGTCGAAACAATAAACGCAATTGAGAAGATCATGACCGAATTTCCTGGTGTTCACACCACCTGCGGATTGACGAACGTATCTTACGGGCTGCCAGTCAGAAAACTGATAAATCGGACCTTTTTGATTATGGCTGTCAGTCGTGGACTGGATTCGGCGATCCTTGATCCGACCGACACCCAGCTTTATGCTTCATTGAAAGCCTCGTTGGTTCTGGCAGGGAAAGATGATTTTTGCATGAACTATGTTTCCGATTTCCGCGCCGGTAAATTCGAGTAGTGTCGTGGCATGCCGGTGATTTGATGATATTCAAAAGGACAAGGAGTTTTAAGATGTATGAGAACCTGGAAGAAATAAAGAATGCGATTATAGGCGGCAAGCATGACCAGATCGAAGATTTGGTCAAAAAAGCCATCGACTCCGGGACGGATCTGGAGGAATTGATCAACGACGGAATGGTTGCCGCGATGGATGTGGTGGGGGAAAAATACTCCAGAAACGAGATCTATGTTCCTGAAATGCTGGTTTCCGCCGTGACGATGAAAAAGGGCCTCGATCTGGTAAACCCTTTGCTACAGGCCGACGCCAAGGAGTCCAAGGGAAAGATAATCATGTGCACTGTGAAGGGGGATATCCACGATATTGGAAAGAACCTGGTTGTAATGATGCTTCAGGGGGCCGGGTTCGATGTCATCGATCTGGGGGTGGATCTGTCTGCCGAGAGGGTTGTCGAAGAAGTGAAAAAGGCCAGGCCGAATGTTCTTGGGATGAGTGCTCTTCTCACCACGACTATGCCGGAGATCAAAACGGTGATTGAGCTGTTAAAGGATCAGGGCATAAGGGATAGCATAAAGATCATGGTGGGCGGTGCGCCGGTAAACCAGGAATGGGCCGATAAAATAGGAGCAGATGGCTATGGGGCGGATGCCGGCCAGGCTGTTGAACTGGCCCGAAGGCTTGTTGCCGCCTGATCGACGACGGAAGAGTGTAAATGAGAATCGAGCGAAAAATTGTATTCCAATAGGATTGTCTTTTAGTGATTGTTTTATGTTTTCTCTGTTTGGCATGTAATATTGCTTTTTATTATTATTTATTCAGTTTGTGTCTGGATGTCACCTGAAATATTCCGGAGATGAAAGGTCGGCTGCAGGCGCTTCACCCCGGTAGCTGGGCGGTTTGCAGGACTGGAAGTTTTCGGGAACTTCATAAAGAAAAGGAGGGCCGGCAATTGGATGAAAGAGATGTCATGGAGGTGGATGTTCTCTTCGTAGGCGGGGGAATTGCATCATTGAGCGGGGCGCTTCACCTTTCCAACCTGGTCAAGAAACATAACGAGAAGGTGGAGAGGGAAGGTGAAGGGGACAAATTGGAGGAGCTTTCGATAGCGGTGCTCGAAAAAGGCGCATACGTGGGAGCCCATAATATCTCCGGCGCGGTTATCGACCCGGTTGCCTTGAAGGACCTGGTTCCGGATTACAGGGAGAAGAATGCCCCAATCGAAGGAGATGTCACCAAGGAGGAGGTCTGCTTCCTTACAAGCGGAGGCAGGATCAAAATGCCGATTACTCCTCCCCCGTTGAATAACCATGGCAATGTGGTTGTCTCGCTTGCAAGGCTCAATGAATGGCTCGGCGGACTGGTCGAGGAGGCCGGCGTGGATGTTTTCCCCGGTTTTCCATGCACAGAGGTTCTCTATGACGGGGACAGGGTTACGG
>DSCZ01000293.1 GCA_011048855.1 Desulfobacteraceae bacterium
CCAAAAAACCCCTTCGACAAAACCCCACGCAACGCTATCAAAACCCGAATTGTATGTCTAGCCCCTTTTTGCGAAAAAATATTTTTTCACTCCAACCGAAATCCTTGATAGACTTCAATCTGCCATAACGTGCTTCAGGGCTGCGGGTGTCCGTCGGGTGTTTTGCTTTGCTGTTTTTGTCTTGAAGGTATACGGCCGAGTTCTTATTTTATGAAACTTGATGAGTTCGTAAAAACTCACAAATGAGACGGCTATGGAAAAAGTTCAAATGCAAGGCTTGCGAATCCTGAGGAGTGAGGCGTACTTACAGTACGCTGCAGCGACAAAGGATGAAGCGTAATCCCGCGTGCCGCGGGATTGGACTTTTTACGACGCCGTCAAACTTTATTCATTTCGATGTCTCCTTAGTCGGTAACCTTTCCGTCAATCGGTATTTGGCCGACGATTTTTAAAGGCATATGCCAATTCGTCATTTCCTGATGGAAAGAAAAAGACAACAGCCTGGTAAAAGTTCATTAAACGGGTGAAAATTTTGCCTTTCAGATTGATGAGAAGAAGGCTTACAGGGATATTCCTCGCGGTTGTTTCAGGTGTGCTGTCCTGCACCGGGGAGGTGCGGGGCGGAACCGTTGAAATGGATATCGTGCATTCCCGCGACGTTTATCCCGCTGGAGAATCTTATCCAGTACTTTTCAGGATCAAAATCGCGGAATCGATGTTTATACACGGGCCTCACGAGGACGGGGATATGATCCCGACGAAGTTGTTCGTCGACGAAAATTCGAGGCTCCGGCTGCAGGATGTGCGTTTTCCGCCACCTTCCAGGCTCACTTTCGAATATGCTCCTGATCCACTGGCCCTGTATTCCGGTGAATTTCCGGTCAGAGCGTTTGTTTCAGTGGGCAGGGATGTAACCCCGGGCCGACATGTGCTGGACGGGAGACTTTCCTACCAGGCCTGTTCTTCAACGGCCTGCCTTCCACCGGAAAATCTTGAATTCGAAATCGGTTTCGAGATCGTTCCCGCGGGTGCTCCTTCAATGGCGTTGAACGAGGCGGCGTTCGATTCCGGGGAAGAGACGTCCGGTTACGGTCGTGATCAACCATGGCGTCCTGGCTCCGGTTTATGGCTTGTTCTCGCCGGGGTTTTTTTAGGTGGACTAGCGCTCAATTTGACTCCCTGCATCTACCCGTTGATTCCGATAACCGTATCCTATTTCGGGGGTAGGGGGTTCGGAGGTCGTTGGTCGACGATAATGCATGGGCTGCTCTATATTTCCGGGCTGGCCGTAACCAATTCGATCCTGGGTGTGGCCGCAAGCCTGTCGGGAGGTATGCTCGGATCGGTGTTGCAGAATCCTTTTGTTCTGGTGGCCGTGGCGGTGGTATTATTAGCTCTTGCCCTCAGTTTTTTCGGTCTTTGGGAACTTACCCTCCCAACTGCAGTTATGAGGGTTGCTTCCGTAAATTTCACCGGGTTTTTCGGTACCTTTTTCATGGGACTCACCCTGGGGATTGTCGCAGCTCCTTGCCTGGGCCCGTTTATCCTTGGAATGCTGACCTATGTCGGCAGGCTTGGAGATCCGGTGTTGGGGTTCGTGTACTTTTTCGTCCTGAGTATCGGGATGGGTCTGCCCCTTGCGGTACTTGCGGTTTTTTCAAGTGCCATAGAGCGGCTGCCTGTTTCAGGCCCCTGGATGCTCTGGGTCCGGAAACTGCTGGGCTGGGTGCTTGTGGGCATGGCTCTCTACATCATTCAGCCTGTCATTCATTCCCCGCAGGCCCGCAGCCTGATCTCTGCGGTGGTGATCCTGGCCGCCGGAATTCATTTGACCGGGGCGGGCCGGGCGGTCCCCTGGTCCGGAACGTTCAGCATGGTGCGGTGGCTGGTCGGCTCGGCTTCACTGGCGATGGCGGTTTTTGTTGTGTACACCGGTTTTATCCCCCGGGATTCAGTCGAATGGATTTCTTACCGGGAAGGTATTATAGAAGAGGCTGTCGCGCAGAAGAGCCCCGTGGTTATTGATTTTTACGCTGACTGGTGCGGACCTTGCCGTGCAATGGAAAGGGATGTTTTCGCCCACCGGGATGTGGTGGCGCTGAGCTCAAGGTTTTCGATGATCCGGGTGGATTTGACGAGATGGCGGCCGTCCCATGAATCACTGCAACGTCGCTGGGGAATCAGGGGGGTACCGACGATTGTATTTCTTGATAAATCAGGTCGGGAATTAAGTGAATTCAGAGTTGAGAGTTATATCCCCGCCGATGAAATGATTTCCAGGATGAAGAACCTTTAAGAATTATTCCCATCGGATCAGCGTGCTGCCCCAGGTAAGCCCTCCGCCGAAAACCGGAAGACAAACGAGATCGCCCGGGCGTATGGTTCCGTCACGAACGGCCTCATCCAGTGAAATGGCACAGGATGCAGATGATATGTTTCCGTATTTATGAATCGTCATGTAGAATCTTTCGAACGGTATCTGAAGTATCTTGGCCACGGATTGAAACATCCGGATGTTCGCCTGGTGCGGGATGAAGAGGTTTATGTCTTCGATCTGTATCGAATTGTTTTCGGCGGTTTCTTTAATGGCCTCCACGAAATGCCTGACCGCAACCCTGAAAGTTGCATTGGCTTCGATCATCGTTAAATAATGAAGGCCCCTGTCGACGCTTTCGTGGCTTATCGGAGTTGTTTTTGAACCCCCGCCGGGAAGAAGAAGATCCGTCCCGTTCTTGCCGTCGGTGTGAATATGTGACGAAAGCACCCTCGCGCCTTTACCTCCTCCGGTCAGCACCGCTGCACCCGCTCCGTCGCCCCACAGAATACAGCTTGATCGGTCGCTCCAATTGAGGGTGCGGGTCATGACTTCCGAGGCTACGACAAGAACACGCCGGGCCGCCCCGGTCCTGAGATATTGCGAGGCCGTATCAATCGCGAAAACGAAGCCGGAACAGGCGGCTGTCAGGTCAAACGTGACCGCCTGAGGAGCATCGAGCTTGGCCTGCAGCCAGTTCGCCGCCGCCGGGCAGTGGGTGTCCGGGGTGATTGTAGCGCATATGACCAGGTCCAACTCCTGCGGTCGCATTTCGGCGGCTTCAAGTGCTTTTAGAGAGGCTTCCAGGGCCAGGTCGGATGTGGTGACGTCCGGACCGGCCATACGCCGTTCTTTGACGCCGGTCCGCTGGGTGATCCATTCGTCTGTGGTGTCGAGCCCCATGCCTTCGAGGTCATGGTTGCTCAACACCCTTGGGGGCACATACGATCCGGTCCCTGCAATCCGTATGTCCTCCATGAGTTATTTTTTCCCCGCTTTTCCGCCCATCTTTCGTTCCTTTTCCGCTACAATCATCCGGGTTCTTATCACTGTGTCCGGAATCAGGCTCATCGAATCTATCCCGCTTTCAACCAGGAATTCCGCGAATTCGGGGAAATCGCTTGGACCCTGCCCACATATACCTATCTTCCGACCTTTTTCCTTCGCCACATCGATGGCCTGCTTCACCATCCTCCGCACCGCATCGTTGCGTTCGTCGTAAAGGGCTGCTACGAGAGAAGAATCCCTGTCGAGACCCAGAACGAGCTGGGTTAGATCGTTTGAACCTATTGAAAAGCCATCGAATATGTCGGCAAACTGGTCGGCCAGAATTACGTTGCTGGGAATCTCGCACATGACATATATTTCAAGTCCTTCTTCGCCCTGGACAAGCCCGAATTCCTTCATAAGGTTGATTACCTTCTTTCCTTCATCGGGAGTCCGGCAGAAGGGCACCATGATTTTGATGTTCGTAAGTCCCATTTCGCTTCTCGCTTTTTTGAGAGCGCTGCACTCCAGTTCGAATGCGGCCCTGTAGCTTTTATCATAATAACGAGAAGCACCCCGCCATCCGATCATGGGGTTGCTTTCAGAAGGCTCATAAAGCTCGCCGCCGAGAAGGTTGGCATATTCGTTGGTTTTGAAATCACTCAGTCGCACGATCACGTCGTTGGGATAAAACGCGGCTGCGATTCTGCCTACTCCCTCGGAGAGCTTGTCGATGAAAAATTGGGTTTTGTCTTCATAAACAGAGGTTATATGATCTATATGATAAACGATCCCAGCTATTTTATTGTCTTTTTGAGCTGCTTCAGTCAGCTTGTGGTAATCGAGCAATGCAAGGGGGTGAATGCCTATGTGGGAGCTTATGATGAATTCCTCCCGTGCGAGACCAACCCCGTCGCAGGGAATCATCGCCTGGCTGAAAGCTTTTTCCGGCATACCGACGTTCATCATGATTTTGGTTTTAGTGGTGGGTATTTCACTTAAATCTATCGTTTCCACTTCAAAATCAATCAGCCCGTCGTAAACGTATCCAGTTTCTCCCTCACAGCATGAAACGGTTACCTCCTGGCCCGATTTGATGATTTCATCTCCGTTCCCGGTCCCTATCACGCAAGGTATACCCAGTTCCCGACTGATGATCGCCGCATGGCAGGTGCGGCCGCCCTTGTTCGTCACGATTGCCGAAGCCACTTTCATTATCGGCTCCCAATCCGGATCGGTCATGCCGGTTATCAGCACATGGCCGGGGGCGAACCTGTCCATCTCCATAGGAGACTGGATGATTGTCGCTTCTCCCTGTCCTACCTTGTTGCCGACCGCAGTTCCGGTAGCCACAATTTCACCTTTTTTAAGGAGCTTATAATTTTCGTAAGTGTTGGTTGTTTTTCGTGAGTGAATTGTTTCGGGTCTGGCCTGCACGATGAACAGATCGCCGGTGCCTACATTGACGCCGTCTCCGTCTTTGGCCCATTCTATGTCCATCGGTTTGAATGTTCCCGCCTCATTGCTGTAATGTTCTTCGATGATGCAGGCCCATTCAGCCAACTGCAGGATCTCGTCGTCGGGCAGCACATAGCAGTGTCTTTCATCCAGGGTTATGGGCACGTCTTTTACGGCGTCGTCTTCAAGCGAGTATACGAGCTTGCTGTTTCTGTCTCCGACTTTACGGCTGATAACCGCTCTTTTCCCTTGTTTCAATGTGGGCTTGAACACGTAATATTCATCGGGATTGACGATTCCGCGGACAACGTTTTCTCCGAGCCCGTAAGCAGCCGTGATGAACACAGCATCCTTGAAGCCTGTTTCGGTATCGATCGAGAACATCACTCCTGAATAGGCCGAGTCGCTCCTCACCATTTTCTGGACCGCGATCGAAAGAGAGATGTCGAACTGGCTGAACCCTTTATCGTGCCTGTAAGAGATGGCCCGGTTTGTAAAGAGGCTTGCAAAGCAGTTTTTACATGCTTCCTGGACATTGAGCCTTCCGCGGACATTTAAGAAGGTGTCCTGTTGACCTGCAAAAGAGGCATCAGGAAGATCTTCGGCCGTGGCCGATGATCGGATAGCTACATCCAGGTTGTCCCTCGGATACTCGAATTCATCGGTCAGTTTGTCGTAGGCGCGGTAGATCGCCTGGGTCAGGTCCGGAGGAAGCTCCGCGAACCTGATGACGTCGCGCACCGCGCGGCCTTTGCTCATAAGGTTCTGGAGGCTTCCGGTATCGAGCCCTTTGAGAATTTTCTTTATTTCTTCTTCTATACCTGAATATTTAAGTACATACCGGTATGCGTAGGCGGTTATTGCAAATCCATTTGGTACTTTGATTCCTTTGCTTTTGAGTTTACGATACATCTCCCCCAGTGAAGCATTTTTGCCACCTACAAGGGGCACGTCTTCTATGCCGATTTCGTTGAACCACAAAATGAATTTTCTATCGTTTTCAGAAGACATTGGCTGACTCCTTTACCGAGTGAGACGACTCAACCTACCCCGGCCGGTCGGAACCGGACCTTGAAAAAGATTCCTGCTCCCTGGAACAGTCACAGAA
>DSCZ01000279.1 GCA_011048855.1 Desulfobacteraceae bacterium
ATCCTGCACCATATCATCCACAGATCCGCGCGGTGGGGCCGATCCGGTGGAACCACTCATCCCTGATGCCAGGAACTTCCTGACGATCCGGACTAAAAGCCATGCTGCTGCCCCCAGAATAATAAGACGAACAAGCATTCATCAACTCCACCAAGCCTGTCCCCGTCCGTTGTCTCCATTCGACCACAGGCTTACACTCTGTCCTTCTGAAGGGCATGATTCCAGAAGCTTTTCCACTCTCAGACCCAGGACCGGATGGATCAGATCCGGCGCTATTTCCGCCATCGGTACCATCACGAACCTGCGAAGGTGCATCCGGGGATGTGGAAGGATCAAAGTTGGGGTATTCATGACCGACTCGCCGAACAAAAGCAGATCAAGATCGATAACGCGAGGTTGAAGAATCCCCTTTCGAACCCTCCCCAGACTGAACTCCAGCGCCATCAGGCCTTCGAGCAATACATGGGCGGATAAAACGGTTCGAACCCGGATAACACTGTTCAGATACCAGTCATGCCCCTGAACACCCACCGGCTCGGTGCGGTAGAGACTGGAGGCCCCGCATACCCGGCAACCCTCCATTTCGTCCACCATCCGAACGGCCCGGCGGCAGAACACCGCCCTCTCACTTAGATTCGAACCCACGCCCACGTAGGCGTTCACATTCCCACCCTCTATTATTTCCGTCATCACCTTTCCAAGGCCGGGATCGAGCCCTGGTCTTCCGGCTACCGCTGCCTCAAGCCAAGGACATCCTGCATATCATAAAGCCCGGCGGGTCTGTCCACGACCCACACCGCCGCCCTCAGCGCCCCGTGGGCAAAATTGTCACGGTTATGAGCACGGTGCGTTAATTCCAATCGTTCTCCGATTCCCAGAAAAAACACGGAGTGTTCACCGGTCACATCGCCGCCCCGCAGGCTCTGGACACCGATCTCTTCCTCCGATCGGGCTCCTATGATACCTTTGCGTGCATAGACCCCCGCCTCTTCGATATTTCGCCCGGTGACTCCCGCCAATACTTCAGCCAGACGCATAGCGGTACCGCTCGGGGCGTCCTTTTTCAGCCGGTGATGAGTTTCCACGATCTCAAGGTCATAACCGTGGCCAAGAGCTGCAGCCAGTTCCCCGGCGGCTTTGAACATAATGTTCATCCCCACACTCATGTTGGGTGACAGCACGCAAGCGATCCTTCGGCTCATTTCGCGGATATCGGCAAGCATTTCGGCTGAGAAACCCGTGGTCCCGACGACCGCAGCGACGCCTTTCTCGGCAGCAGCGTGCAAATGTTTCATCGAGGCTTCAGGAACTGTGAAATCGATCAAAACCTTCCCTTTTCCGACGGCTTCATCAAGCGAAGCAGATATGGGCACCCCCATTACCCCTATTCCAGCGGCAACGCCGGCATCTTCACCCACAAAGGGATGATCCTGCCTCTCGAAGGCGGCCTCTACCACCACTTCGTTGCTTCCGGCGGCGGCTCTTACAAGCCGTTTGCCCATACGGCCCGCGGCGCCTGCAATTACCACTTCGATCATACAGGGCTCCTTTTAAGTCCATACCCGTCAAGCACCTTAACAAGCTTTTCAACATTAGACCGGGCCATCGAGGTCAGGGGCAGTCTGAATCCTTCCGTCAATTTTCCTGTCAGTGCAAGAGCAGTTTTCACAGGAATCGGATTGGTTTCAAGGAACATCGCCCTACAGAGGGGAAGCAGCCGGTAATAGGCCTCCCGCGCCCCCGTGCTGTCGCCCTTCTCCCAAAGTTTCATCAGTTCGGCCAGTTCACCAGGCACAAGATTCGCTATCACCGATATGACACCCTTGCCGCCGATCGCAAGCACAGGCAGCACCACATTGTCATCCCCTGCAAGCAGAGTGATACGATCCCCTGCCAGTTCCAGAACCTCCGCCATCTGCGGAAGACTGCCGGAAGCCTCTTTAATCGCGACGATGTCGGGCAATTCGGCCAGTCTTGCCACCGTTTCAGGCAGCATGTTGACGCTGGTCCGCCCGGGGATATTATAGAGTATCTGCGGAAGAGGCACCGAATCGGCAATCGTTTTGAAATGCTGATAGAGGCCTTCCTGCGTTGGCTTATTGTAGTAGGGAACGACCTGCAGAGTCGCATCAGCCCCGGAATTCTTTGCGTGCCTCGTAAGTTCCACCGCCTCAGCGGTGCTGTTACCGCCGGCGCCCGCAATCACCGGAACCCTTTTCCTTACACAATCCACCGCTATGTCGATCACCCGGCAATGTTCCTCCATGGAAAGGGTCGCAGACTCACCGGTGGTCCCACACGGAACGATTCCGGAAGTGCCGTTTTCAATCTGGAATTCGATCAAAGACCTGAAAGCTTCCTCATCGACCTTCCCTTCCTTGAACGGAGTAACGATTGCGACAATAGAACCTGAAAACATGTTTACCTCCCTCTTATGAACAACATTCAGGGGATACCCCCGGTTCCGAATGGAGACTTCGCCGGCTCCACCCCGTATTTCCGGATGGACACCGGCTAAAGCGCTTCCTCATGTAACCGCGCCTTGTAAGAAACCGCCGTCCCCCCTTCCAGCCATACATCGCTGAATTTACCATCTATTTCGCTGAAATGGATCCTCAATTCCTCGCCCCCCCTGGTGACGACCCTGACCGGTGAGCGTAGCAGACCACGAACTGCACCTACGAGTGCAGAGGCGATCGAACCGGTTCCACAGGCAAGTGTTTCGTCTTCGACTCCTCGCTCGTAGGTTCTTACATGGATGCGATCGGGGCCGGTCACCGCGATGAAATTGGCATTGGTGCCTGCAGGAGCAAAAAGATTATGGTACCTTATAAATCTTCCATGCTCAACCACCGGCTGCCGACCAGGGTCGTCCACGATAACGACCACGTGCGGGACTCCGGTGTTGATGAAATCCGTGCTGCGCCAACCGGGCTTTTTTTCGAGTTTTATGTCAAGCGAAAGCCCTTCCGGATCCGGCATTTTAACTTTGACGATCCGGCCGTGAACTTCCGCGGAAACAGGTCCCGCCAGCGTTTGGAAGGTCATCGTCGGTCCAGCGATTCCATTGAGCAGAGCGAAGCGTGCAACACACCTGCTCCCATTTCCGCACATTTCAACCTCGCCGCCGTCGGCGTTGAAAAAACGCCAGCCGAAGTCGCATTTATCCGACTCCACAACGAATATTACGCCGTCGGCACCTACCGACTCCCTGCGCCTGCATGCACGCGAAGCAATGCGTTTGAGATCGTCTTCACCCAGCCGGCCGTCGCGGTTGTCGATCACGATAAAATCATTTCCGCTGCCGTTCATTTTCCAGAACTCGACAATATCGCCTGTCATCAGGAACCCCTCAGAAAATCCGGAATAGTTTCCCCTCTCACCAGGTCCTCGTATGTCTCCCTGGTGCGTATTACCTGGTGAACGGCCCCCTTCACCATCACTTCACACACCCTGGGGCGGGAATTGTAATTTGAAGACATGCTGAAACCGTATGCTCCGGCACTCATTACCGCGAGCAGGTCGCCCTGCTCCATCTGTGGCAGAAGGCGCTTTTTGGCCAGGAAGTCACCGGATTCGCATATCGGCCCGACGACGTCCACTTCCAGTTTCCCGCGCCCGGTTTTTTGCACAGGCTGCATTCCGTGATAAGAATCATACAGCGCCGGCCGCATTAAATCGTTCATTGCAGCATCCACCACAACAAAAGATTTATCAGAAGTGGACTTGGTATACAACACCCTGGTAATCAGCACTCCGGCGTTTCCCATGATCACTCGTCCGGGTTCAAAAATCAAAACCAATCCGCAGTTTCCGAGTTCATCCTTGATCGCCCGGGCATATTGGGAAGGATGAGGTGGGTTTTCGTGATCGTAAGTGATTCCCAGCCCTCCACCAAGGTCCAGATATCGAATCGAATGTCCGTCCTCTCTAAGCCGTTCGATCAAACCCTTCAGCTTCCGGAGCGCCTCGATGAATGGAGAAATTTCGGTAAGCTGGGATCCAATATGACACGACACCCCAACCACCTCCAGCCCCGGAAGGTCGGCTGCAGCGCGGTACCACTTCGGAGCTTCATGGATATCGATGCCGAACTTGTTTTCCTTAAGACCTGTTGAAATATAAGGATGCGTCCGGGGATCGACGTCAGGATTAACCCGGAAGGCTATTCCGGCCCTGGCTTGTTTTTCTTCCGCTATCCCTGCGAGTGCAGCCAACTCCTGTCCGGACTCGACATTAAACATCAGGATTCCAGAATCGAGTGCACGGGCCATTTCTTCACGCTTCTTCCCGACTCCGGAATAGACTATTTTCTCGGGTTTCACTCCCGCAGCCAGGCAGCGATACAGCTCACCGCCGGAGACAATATCCGCTCCCCCGCCCTTGCACGCAAACAGTTTGAGTATTGCGAGGTTGGAGTTGGATTTCACCGAAAAACACGTCAAATGAGGAACATCGGAAAAAGAGCTGTCGAACGCGTTGAAATGCTGCACCAGGGTGGCGTACGAATAGAGATAAAAAGGTGTTCCCACCGATTCGGCCACCTCTTCGACCGCAACGTCCTCACAATAAAGTCGGTCTGTTGTATAGTGAAAGTGATGCATATACCCCTCAATAGACCTTGCATCCGGAAATCGACTCCCTGTAATTTGTCTTCCCGCAAATTCCGCCTTTCAAGACAACAGGGTCATTCTCCACCGCCACACTCAAGTTCCTCACCGTCGCTGTGAATAACGGAGCACGTGGAACCGGAGGTCCTTTCTTTCCGCAGGCAAGCAGGAACATGCCGATGCATAAAAACAGAAAAATCAATGAAAAAAATCGGATCTTCACAATCCAAGCTCCTCTTTCGCCGCGCGCACGCTCTCAGCCACCGTTTCAAACCCGGTTCCTCCGGGGATTGTCCTCCTACGTATACATGACTCCGGGTCCAGCCATTCGTAGACATCTTCATCGATCTGCCGCGAAAATTGTTTCATCTCGGGAATGGTCAATTTGTGAAGCTCCTGTGATTTTTCCATCGCATACAGGACCATTTTCCCCGAAACTTCGTGGGCATCGCGGAAGGTCAATCCCTTGCGGACAAGATAATCGGCCAGATCGGTGGCAACCAGATATCCCTCGCCGGCCGCATTTTTAAGGCGCTCGCGATTGAACGTGATTTCTGGAAGCAGGTTTGCAACGACCTC
Source organism: Desulfobacteraceae bacterium (assembly GCA_011048855.1). The sequence goes on from DSCZ01000279.1 coordinate 5,190, forward strand.
GAGACATATCTCGACCGTGTCGGCGGTATCGAACAGCCCTTCCTTGTCCTCCTGCATATCCTTGTTGTAGGTCAGCGGAAGACCCTTCATCGTTGTCAGCAGCCCCATCAGGTGTCCGTAAACCCTACCCGCCTTACCCCTTACCAACTCCGGAACATCGGGGTTTTTTTTCTGCGGCATGATGCTGCTTCCGGTGCAGAATGAGTCGGAAATGGAGATAAAACCGAACTCGATTGTCGACCACAACACAAGTTCCTCGCTAAGTCTGCTGAGATGCATGCACACAACGGCGGAAGCATATAAAAAATCCAGCACGAAATCACGGTCGCTCACCGCATCCATGCTGTTCGCACTGATCGAATCAAACCCCAGCTCCTCGGCGACCATGTCTCTGTCCAGGTCGAAAGTCGAGCCGGCAAGCGCCGCACTGCCAAGAGGCAGCACGTTGGTACGGGCAAGGCACTGTGCGAAGCGCTCGGAATCGCGGCACATCATCTGATAATAGGCCATCAGATGGTGGGCGGCCAAAACCGGCTGCGCCCTTTGCAGATGGGTATATCCCGGCATCACCACGTCGATGTTGCACTCGGCCAGGCCGACAATCGCCTTTTTCATTTCCTTCAGCAGATCCAGCACTCGCAGGGTTTTTG
>DSCZ01000201.1 GCA_011048855.1 Desulfobacteraceae bacterium
GTGCGTGGGCTCCCGGCAGCCGGACCGCCCCTATTGCAGCAGGGTTTGCTGCACTCACACGATCGAAAGCACTCTGGAGCTGAAACGCAGAAATCCAGAAATTAATGTTTATGTGCTTTACCGCGATATGCGGACCTATGGAGAACGCGAGGAATTGTACAACCGGGCACGGGAACAGGGCGTGATATTTATCCGTTACGACACGGACGACAAGCCGGTGGTTACCGAAACCGGCGGGAAGATCGAGATTGAGGTTCGAGATCCGATTCTCGGCGAAAAAATCCGCCTCAACCCGGACCTGCTTACGCTGGCAACAGCGATTGTTCCTTCGGATGAAAGCAACCTGGCGCGACTCTTCAAGGTCGCCAAAGATGACAGCGGTTTTTTCATAGAAGCACACGCAAAGCTGAAACCGGTCGATTTTGCCACCGACGGGGTTTTCCTCTGCGGTCTGGCCCATTATCCCAAATCTCTCGATGAAAGCATCGAGCAGGCACTTGCCGCTGCAGGAAGAGCCTCGGCTTGCCTGGCGGCGGAAAAGGTGATGGTGGGGGGAACTGTGGCCGAAGTCGATCCTGCATGCTGCAGCAGATGCGGAATGTGCGTCGAAATCTGCCCTTTCGGAGCAGCCGGTTTTACGGAACAGGGTCATGCGGCGGTAAACGCAGCATTGTGCAAAGGCTGCGGCCTGTGCACGGCATCCTGCAGGAGCGGTGCGCTCACGCTCAAATGTTACGATGATTCCCAGATAATGGCCATGATTGAGCAGATGTGATTTTTCAGACAACGATGTCGGGCATGGAAACCCGACCTACAGCTACGCAGGGCGAATAAAGGTCGGGGGTTCCCGGTTCGACCTCCGGTCTTTGCTTTGAACTTCAGAGCTTGTCTTGACCGGTCGAGCCTCCTCATCTATACTTCATCTACACGATTTCTTACACGCCGAAGCCATGGGCGTTCCTTTTCACCGCAACCGAAGGAAAGGTGTCTGGATAAAGATATGCCGGAGACTTTGAAACTGAACCTGGCCATCGTCGGGGGCGGCAGAACATGCCGGTATTTTCTTGAACTCCTCCAAAAGAACCATTTCCCCTTCCTTTCGATCCATATTCTAGGGGTCTGTGATATCGACCCCGAAGCCGAAGGCATGCGCCTCGCCCGGGACCTTGGGATCCCCACGACTGACGACTACCATGCCATCATCGACCTTCCGGGGTTGAACGGCGTCATCGAATTGACCCACAACCGCGAGGTGCTTTTGGACCTTATACGCCGGAGGCCGAAAGGTGTCTGGGTCCTGGAGCATAATATCGGACGCCTGCTTCAGAGACTTTTTATCCTGGATGAAAAACTGAAAGCCAAAGATGACGAAGTCGCGCTCGAACGGATGATTTCGGATATTCTGCTTCACCGGAGCAATGACCGCATCGTGCTGCTGGACTCCGATTTTCGCATTCTGGACGCGAACGACGGCTATCTTAAAGCGGTATCGAAAAGTCGGGAACAGGCTTTGGGGAAACCCTGCTACAATATCGTTTACGGTTTCAATCTCCCCTGCCCTGAACTGAGGCGGAGCATGAAATGCCCGATGCTGGAAACGCTGCGGACAGGCGAGAGCACAAAAGTGATCCATGAAATTGTCAACGAGACAGGAGACCGGACTTACTGGAGCCTGGAAACCCATCCGGTCAAAGACCGATCCGGCAAGGTGGTCCGGGTAATCGAAATCCGCAGGGACATTCCGGAAGAACTCCCCTCGTTATGGGAAAAACGCCTACAGGAACTCAAAACCGATCTGGGAAAAGTCGTTCAGGAAGACCGGATGCTTTCCCTTGGAAAACTTTCCGCCAGTTGTGCGCATGAGATCAACAACCCAATCCAGGGACTGCTAACTTTTTCTCATCTGATCAAAGCGATGCTGGATGAAAAAAAACCTACAGAAGAAGACCTCGAAAATTTCAAGGAATTCATAGGCTTGATGTGCAGTGAACTGGAGCGGTGCGGAAATATCGTCTCCGGGTTGCTTTCATTCGCCAGGGAATCACCGATGGCGGCGGCGGAAGTGGACTTGAACGAGGCCCTCAGATCAGTGATAACCCTGGCCCGTCACCACATGGAACTTCAAAACATCCGGCTCGAAAAGAACCTCCACCAGGGAACGCTTACAATCAGGGGAGATGTCAACCATCTTCAACAATGCTTCTTGAACCTTATATTCAACGCGATAGAGGCGATGCCGGACGGAGGAAGCCTGACCATAACAACCGGCCTGGATGAAAAAAATCGCTCCGCCTCGGTGGTGATACGGGACACCGGCTCCGGCATCGACAAAACGATCATCGACAGGATATTCGATCCTTTTTACACCACCAAATCGGAGGGCAAAGGCACCGGGTTGGGGCTGTCGATTGTTTATGGCATAGTCAAAGGCCATAAAGGTCAGATCAACATCGAAAGCGAACCGGGTAAAGGCTCGGCGGTAACGGTGACCTTTCCGGTGGTTCAATCCTCCGGAGGTTCGGGAGACGGCAATGAATGAAAAATTCAGGCTCATGGTAGTGGACGACGAAAAAATCGTCCGGGAATCACTGTACCACTGGTTCAAAAAATCCGGCCACGCCGTAGAAACGGCCGCTTCCGGTTTTGAAGCACTTGAAAAACTGGAAAAAACACCGTTTGACCTTCTGTTCGTGGACATCAAGATGCCGATGATGAACGGCCTTGAGCTGCTGGGGAAAGTAAAGGGGGAGTACCCTGGTACAATCGTCGTTATCATCACGGCATACGGGTCCGTTGAGTCGGCCGTGCAGGCGATGAAAATGGGTGCCGACGACTACCTGCTGAAACCTTTCAAACCGCACCAGATGTCCCTCCTGCTTGAAAAACTTTCCAATCAGCGGCGCCTCGTCGACAACTACCGCTATGTAAAAGGGCTTCTCGACGAAATCACCCGTTTCGACAATATCATAGGCCGTTCCGAACCCATGCAGCAGGTATTCAACTTGATCCCTGAAGTCGCGCAGTCGGATTCTTCCGTCCTGATCACCGGGGAAACCGGAACCGGAAAAGAACTGGTCGCCAAGGCAATCCATGCAAAAAGCCCACGGGCTCACGGCCCGTTTATCGCAATAAACTGTGGGGCGATGCCCGAAACATTGCTCGAAACCGAGCTGTTCGGCCACCGGAAAGGGGCATTCACCGGAGCAAATCAAAACAGGAAAGGCTTTCTGGAAGTAGTATCCGGCGGAACACTCTTCCTGGATGAAATCGGGGAAATAAGTCCTAAAATGCAAGTGGATCTCCTGCGCGTGCTGGAAGAAAAGGAAATCATCCGGGTTGGAGACAGGGAGCCGATCGATGTCGATTTCCGGCTCGTTTCCTCCACCTGCAGGGACCTCGATGCAGAAGTGGAAGCAGGCAATTTCCGCGAAGACTTCTTCTATCGAATAAACGTTATCAAGATCACGATACCGCCGCTCCGGGAAAGAAAAGAGGACATTCCCCTGCTGGCCCAGCATTTCCTGAATAAATACAGCCATGAAACCACCAAGCAGGTGGATAAAACCACGGCCGAAGCGATGACGTTATTAAAAGCCTATGATTGGCCGGGAAATGTAAGAGAGCTTGAAAATGCAATAGAACGCGCGGTTGTGCTTTCCAAATCGAGGACGCTCGATGTAGATTCTTTTTCGTTTTTACGACCGGTTAAAACGGGATCCAAAACCCGCCGTACACTTCGCGAGACGGAAAAAGACTATATCAAAGAAACACTTGAAAACCAGGACTGGAACATAACCCGTTCCGCGGAGATCCTTGGCATCAACCGGGTCACGCTCCACAAGATGATCAAGAGGTACAACATCGAACGGCGCCGGTAACACCTGGTAAGGCGAGGCGTTATGTCGGAGGAAAAAGGGCGTGTGGGGATTATGGCATTCGGCTCACCTGCGGCGGAATCTGTCCGCTCCATCGCGGCTGCTGTTCCGGTTCATTTCGGTATGCCTGCGGAGATCCTGCCCCCGGTCAAGACCCCGTCCTATGCATTCGATCCCATAAGAATTCAATACAACGCGATACCGATCATCGAAAACATCGAAGCGATGGAATTTTCTCGGCATTTCAAAATATTGGGCATTTTGACCGTAGATCTTTTTTTACCGGTCTTCACCCATGTTTTTGGCGAAGCCCGTAAAGGAGGGAAATGCGCACTGGTTTCACTTTACCGCCTGAACCGCGGTTCCGGGAATACAAGCGCATCCTCCGCCTCGGTCTCCGAAAGGGCCACCAAGGTGGCCCTCCACGAACTCGGCCACCTGTTTGACACGGTCCACTGCATGGACCGAGGCTGCCTGATGCATTTTTCCATGGATCTCGACCAGCTTGACCAAATGCCGCTTGAATTCTGCCGCTACTGCAGGGCGTTTTTGACCCAGTCCATCAGGAGATTCAACAAACAGGCGGATCTTAACCGAATCACTTAACCGACCTCTGCCACTCAACCGCAAAAATCTCCGCCACCCGGCCGATGTTGCTTTCATCGATCTTGAGCACCCTGGCCACTTCCCGGTAAAGCTGCCCGCGGTCCTCGTTCTCTGCGTCCGCCAAAACTTTAACGTCGCGCTTCTCCTTCAAGGTCAATCCTTCCAGGGATTGGACTTTTACATAACCGTCATTCCCCTCGCTGAGCGCACCGTTCAGGTAATAGGTTTTCATTTCGGCGTATCTGGCCTTCATTTTTTCTTTCAGCGCCCGGATCGTCGCATTCGAAACCTCGGTCGCTTCTTCAGCCCAGGCCGAAGCAGGGTAAAAAGCGAAAAATATGCTGTTCAATAAAAAACTCCGGTTTTTTTCCGAAGGCTTTTCAACTTCCTCGTTTCCGCGGATGTCATGCACGATTTCCCCCGCCACGGCCTCCACTTTTTCCGCTGGAAAATAAATATTGATCGTCACACAGGCCCCCAGCGCCAGGCAGAACGACAGGGCGGCCACGAACAATCTTTTCGGTGTAAATTTCATTGCTTCCTCCCATTTAAATCGTTATCAAGATATTACCGATCTTCATCGAGAACCCGCTTTATCCTGTTTACCATATCCTTGAAGCGGATACGATTGTCCGGGTTCCGGTTGACGATGTTGACCCCCGATAGACCTCCGCGTTTCATGATATATTCGGTGCCGTCCTCGTCTATCGTCCCGTTTACCGTGAAATAGTCGTTGCTGAGAGTCGCCCTTACGCCGATTTTCCTGTAACTGAGGGTTTCAAAAAAGGACGTCAATACGCCGGCAAACCCCACGAAAGGACTTTGTCCGGCGCCTATCCGGGAAATATTTTCCACGGCCCTCAGGCTGATTTTTTCACCCCCGCGGCTTCCTTCGGCGGTTTCGAGAAGCATATCAAAGCTTTGGGGCTGAATTCCTGCAATTTCCAGATTCCGGATATACCCGTTCAATACTCCCTCGATCCTGCCAAAAGGGGTGTCTCCTGTCAATTTACCGAGATCGATGCTTGAAAAGTCAGCAGACAGTTTAACCATGGGAGCCGACGAGAAGATCCTTTCGGCCTCAAGGGCGGTGATGGAAATCACGCCCCCGAAGATCTTCCCATCCAGTCGCCCACGCGTAACAATTCGATCTTTCACGAAAATCACAGGATCGAGAACCCCCTCGAGTTTTCCGTCCTTTTCACCGGGCCATATCCCGGACAGGATCGGCGATAAATCCTCCGATAGAACGCTCACCGAAGCCTCCGCGCGAAACCCTTCCCTCAGGAAATCCCCGGAGGAAATGCCTCCCGGCTCGATCCTCCCGCCCGGAAAATAA
>DSCZ01000266.1 GCA_011048855.1 Desulfobacteraceae bacterium
CTAAGAACAATCACCAGACTGGGCAGGGAGGGTGTAGGGTAATTTCCACTCTTTTTTGTCCGATTTTTCTTGAGCCAGAGCAGTTAACAATCAACAACATCGGGAGATGGAGCCTCCGACCTGCTCGGGGCGTATGAAAAAAATCCGGGTCTTGCCGATAGTTTGTTTTGTATGCTCGGTTTTGTTTACCACGAAAAAACATTCCGGCTGATATGCGTCGATAAAACTGCGGGAGGAACGGGTAATTTTTCCCATCGCATCGCCTGCTTTCACCTCCCAGCCGGAGATAATCCCCCTGTGCTCCAGCACGAAATCCACTTCGGCACCTGATTTACTGCGCCAGAACCTTATACTGTTCAGCAATGGATTAATGGCCTTGTACAGCTCCGTAAAAACGAAATTTTCGAGAACCGCTCCCCGGTCCGGGCGGCCGCTGTATGAGGTAAAGCCCCCGAAAATCTGGTTGCGGATGCCATTATCCAGAAAATAAGCCTTCGGTGCACTGGTGATCTCGGCCCGCTTGCCTCCCACATAGGGCCTGATCAAGCGAATGATATGGGTGTTTTCCAAAATGCCGGCGTATTCCCTGACCGAATCATTACTTATGCCGGCAATTGCGGCCCATTCCGAAAAATTGCACAGGCTGCCGATCTGGCTGGAACAAAGCTCCATGATCTTTCGGAAGGCGGCCGGATGCCTGATCTTCAGCCTGTCGGACGCGTCTCGGATAACGAAGGATTCCACCAAGCCGATAAGTTCCCTCTCCGGGTTTTGTGATGTATACACAGGCGGGTATCCGCCATAAAGCAGGAGACGTTCGAGTCGGGAAGCCACTTTCTTTCGGGACAATGCCGGGGCTCCGCGGATATTGAAGCACACTTCCTCCAGCGATAACGGGAGAAGGAGATGGCGATGTGCCCTGCCGGCCAATGACTCCCCGGTACGTGATTCGAGATCGAAAGCGGAACTTCCGGTCGCGTAGAAAGAATGATCTGTCCGCCGGTCCACGATCCCTTTCAAGAAAAGACCTGCTTCCTGCAAAAATTGTATCTCATCAAAAAACACCGGCGTATTTTTCTCGACCAACCCATCTATATCGACAAGAAAAGATGCCGGAGAAGACAACCACTGGCGAACGGCGGGCTCCTCGCAATTGATATAGAGACACGGCCGGGCTGATTCAGCCATTGTTTTCCATATAAGGGTCGATTTGCCGGCTTGCCGCGGCCCCACCACCAGGCATACCCGTCGGCCCGATTCGAAATTGACGGAACGGGGTATGTAACATTCCGGTAAAAACCGTGCCTGCCACTTCTGCACATCCCCTCCTTCAAGCCAGGGATTGTCAGCCGTTATTACCTGCAACGTGAAATCTGAAATGGTTGTCATCGGTATCTCCAGGTATGTTCCACACAATCACCCGTTTGGATAATTCTTTGCCGCGATTCTGTCATTTATTTATTCAGAAACCATTATCTCTTCTAAATGCGAGCGTGGCTAGAAATTAGCATGGTTAATTTTTGGTGGCAATAGAAATCGGCAGGGATGATATATCGGGTGGGTATTGAAGGTTTGAGCTGTCTGCTGTATCGGTCTTGTAGGCCGGGTTTCCGTACCCGGAGAGACAACGGTGTTATTCGTTCCACGATATCGGGAAAAAACCCCGACCTCTCAGCAACAGTTAACGGTTCGAATGAAGGTCTCCATGGCCTCTCCATCATTTATATTGAGGCTGCCGAATACAGTAGCGCTTTATCACCCAAATTTCAAGGTTTCTTTTCCATTGTCAACCCATATCGACCCTTGATGGTTGACAATTTACCGCCCCCCATGCTAGAGAAGCATTCCTGACGCATTCGAGAAACCATTTCGCCCTGGAAGGTACGAGCGACGATGAAGAACCATTTGATTGAAAAACTCAAAAAATCAGGCGATTCCTGGATATCGGGCCAGGAACTGAGCACCGCGCTCGGTGTAAGCAGGTCCGCCATATGGAAGCATATAGAAGCCCTTCGACGGGAAGGCTGCAGGATCGAAGCTTCTCCGCGGAAGGGGTACAGGCTTAAAGGGACACCTGATTTGCTGAGCGAGGATGAAATCAGGCGGACCCTTACAACCACCAGCATTGGTAAACATCAAATAGTTTATCTGCCGGAGACGACTTCCACCAACTCCGTTGCCAAGGGTATCGCCGCCGAAGGCGCCCCGGAAGGCGCTCTCGTGGTCGCCGGATCCCAAAAGGAAGGACGCGGCAGGAAGGGCCGCACCTGGTTTTCTCCGCCGGGGCTCGGGCTGTACGCTTCGCTGGTGCTGCGGCCGCACCTGCCGCCATCTGAAGCCTTCACTTTCTCGCTCCTGAGCGCGCTTGCGGTCGCAGACGGCATAGCTTCCCTCGACAACCGTCTCCATCCCGCGGTCAAGTGGCCGAACGACGTTTTAATAGAAAACCGCAAGGTGTCCGGTATCCTGATCGAACTTGCAACCGAAGCCGACCTCCTCGATTATGTCGTTGTAGGATTCGGTATCAATGTCAACACGGAGTCCTTCCCTACAGGGCTTCGCATGGAACCAACCTCCCTCTTGATTGAAACCGGCCGGCACATACCCAGGATCACCGTGCTCACCGCCATTATTGCTCGATTGGAACACGAATATCAGAGGCTGCTCGAAAAAGGTCCGGATCCGATTCTTTCCGAATGGCGCAAACGCTGCGACATAGAAGGCCGACTGGTATCCGTCGAGAGGCTGGATAAGGTCATCAAAGGCATCGTGAAATCCGTCGATCGTGACGGCTCGCTCATCCTGGAGGACGCTCAGGGCCGGATCCACAGGATACATTCGGGGGATGTGGCGTATTAGATGTTGAAATAAACGGCTTAAGACCGTTGTCAGTGAAGCGGCAGCGGAACGGTTGTCGTAATCGTAATCGTAATCGAGGAAGCCATGCTGTTTGGACATGAACAACTTGATGTCTACCAAAGATCAATTGACTACGTGTCTTGGGCCCACAACCTGGCAAAGCGACTGACTGGTGTGGATCGGCATGCGAGGGATCAATTGCTCCGAGCTTCTCAATCGATTCCCCTCAACATCGCTGAAGGCAACGGGAGAGGAACAGATGCCGATCGGCGGCGGTTTTTTGAGATTGCTCGTGGGTCAGCTCTGGAATGTGCAGCGATACAGGACTGCCTTGCAGCATGCGACGTCCTGAATGATGACGAGAACCACAAGGGAAAAGCGATGCTGGTGAGGATCGTTTCGATGCTGACCAAACTAGGGAGGTACAAACCACGAATGAGAGAAGATCCTGCACCGTACGGGCGTTGCGATTACGACAACGACAACGATAACGACAACGATAACCAAGAAAAACCTCGGCATGAGATACTTCCGGGATCCCATTACCCGCACCGATAGTCATGCCTACAACTATTGTGTAACAGCTATCTCTCAGGAATACATAATGAACACCCTTACCACGTCATCCTCCAATGCAACAACCCCCATCCGTGGGATGGTCTACGCTTCCATGTTCGGGGCGGCCACCGCGGCAGGGGCTTATATCATCATACCGGTGCCGCCCGTGCCGGTTACGATGCAGACCCTCTTCCTGAGCCTTGCGGGAGTGCTTCTGGGCGCACGCCTGGCAGCGATGAGCCAGATCGTCTACGTGCTGATAGGCGCGATGGGGCTCCCGGTTTTCGCGGGTGGGAAAGCCGGGCTCGGGATCTTGATCGGTCCCACAGGCGGTTACCTCGTGGGATTTATTGCCGGGGCCTATGTCATCGGGAAACTCGCCCAGTTGCGTCCTTCAGGCGGAATCGCCTGGATCTTTTCGGCGATGGCGGCGGGAACCTTCGTCATCTACCTCCTCGGAGTGGCCCAGCTCTCCGTGGTCGCACAACTGTCCATTCCGAAAGCCGCAGCCGTCGGCGCGCTTCCATTCCTGCCCGGAGACGCCGTGAAAATCGCATTGGCTGCTTTTGTCTGGCGAAAGCTCCGACCGCATCTTGACATTAGAGGTTCCAGATGATCCGTCTCGACTCTGTTACATATTCCTACAACGGAACAGGTAAGATCCTGAGCGGGATATCACTTGAAATTTATCCAGGCGAACATATAGCTGTCATAGGCCCGAACGGAAGTGGAAAAACCACACTTCTCCGGCATATGAACGGACTCCTTTCACCGTCTTCGGGCCGTGTTACCGTGGATGATTTCGACACGAAAAACCAACGCACGCTGCCACGGGTCAGGCAGCTTGCGGGAATGGTTTTTCAGAATCCCGACAACCAGATAGTCGGGATGACCGTGGAGGAAGATGTAGCCTTCGGACCCGGAAACCTCGGGCTTCCCCCGGCTGAAATCCGCCGCAGGGTGGAACGAAGCCTTAACAGGGTTGGAATTCAGGACCTGTCTCACCGAACGCCTTCCACCCTTTCCAACGGCGAAAAACAACTGGTTGCGGTCGCTGGGGTCCTCGCCATGGAACCGCGCTATCTGCTTTTGGACGAAGCTTCCGCCTACCTGGATCCTGCCGGGAAGGCACGAATTTCGGAAGTCATATCCGAACTCGATCGTGAAGGAATCACAATCGTTCATGTCACCCACGACATGGACGAGGCCGCGAGAGCCCGACGGGTTATCGTCTTGGCTCATGGACGAATCATCATGGACGGTCCTCCGTCTGAAATATTCAACAGAGCGGACGATCTGGACGGTCTCGGTCTAGCGGTCCCCGCGGCGGCAGGCCTGGCGCACCGCCTCCGCTCAGCCGGCGTACCGATCCCATCAGGAATACTCACGATGGAAGATGCGGAGGAGGCGATAAAGAAGCTTTTAGCTTTTAGCTTTTAGTTATTAGTTATTAGTTATTAGTTATTGGTTATTGGTTATTGGTTATTGGTTTATTATTTGGAATCTGGAATTTTGAATGTATAGACTCGGAAACTACATCCCGGCGCAATCCTTCATTCACAGGCTCGATCCAAGGGTAAAAATCCTGTCTGTAATCTTGTTGAGCGTGACGGTGCTTCTCGCAGCGCCTTCCGGCACCCTTCTGATAAGCATACTGCTTGCGGCATCCCTTCCCCTGGCGGCGATATCCCCGCTCCGCCTGTGGCAGGCGCTTGCACCGGTGCGCCCGTTTCTGCTTCTGCTGTTGCTGCTCCATATGCTGAGCACTGAGGGCCAACCCCTTCCGCCCTTCCCGATCTGGAAGATCACCGTCACCATGGAGGGAATTGTCACGGGGTTTGTCGTCATATGGCGATTCGGGGTGCTTGTTGCCGCTGCGGGAATCCTGACCATGACCACGTCTCCTTCGGAGCTGGTCCTAGGTTTGCAGAAGCTTCTTAAACCGCTCGGAAAAATCGGGGTCCCGGTGAGAGACCTCACGACCATGGTCTCGCTCGCACTCCGTTTTGTCCCCACATTCCTCGCGGAAGTGGACAGGATGAAAGAAGCCCGGCTAGCACGAGGAGCGTCTTTCACCACAGGAAGAATTCCAGCGAGACTCAGGGCGGCATTCTCCCTTGTGCTGCCCGTGGTTCTCAATTCCTTCAAAAGAGCCGATGAACTCGCGGTCGCGATGGAGGCCCGTGCATACGGGGTGGGTCCAGGCACTTCCATGGTGGAACTGTCCTTCGGCCAAGAGGATGTGGCGGCGATTTCCATGGTCGGGATAATATCCATACTGGCGCTGGTTCTGTGACGGCTCTCTATGCACCTGTCATTTTTCGCTTTTTCCTATATCCCTGGTCGTTGTCATAAAGAG
>DSCZ01000348.1 GCA_011048855.1 Desulfobacteraceae bacterium
ATACCTATATGGTATTTTACATGACTACAATTTCACAGCAAAAATCCACCCTGCAGTGAATTATTCCATTTATTATCAAGTGGTTATATCGAATAACAAGGAATATCTTCTCGGGAACTTCAGATTAAAGGAAGGCGTCATGAGTTAGTTCAACGACGGAGTCAGGTTCCAAAACGCCGGTTCAAAACAATTAGATATTACGACAACATGATTCATGCTATACTGCGAGATGTTCTTTCACAAAATTTTCCAGCGCTGATGATGGGATGGGGATCATAGGCGGCCGTACGTTAAGGATGCCTATACGCTCCATAGGGATGCCGGAAAGACGAATGAACTCAAGGACAACAGACTCGCATACCCTTCCCTGGCAATGCCCCATAGCGAAGCGAGTGTGCTTGATTTCGTTGATATTGTCCATTCCGGAAGCGACGGCGTTTCGTATCACCCCTGCTTGAACCCCCTCGCATCGGCATACAATAGTATCGTCCTTGATTGCTTCATACAGGCCTTTTTTAGGCGTAAAAACCCGTGTCAGAGCATCGTTCCACTGGCGAAGTTTTTTCTGCCGTTTTTGCAGGGATAAAATCTCATCCAAAAAGGCTGAATCTTCCTTTCCTTCCAGTCGAAAAGCGACATGCAGCCCGGCAATTTTCCCTCGGATTTCAGCCAGGATGGCTCCACCGATTCCTGCCGCATCGCCGGCCACGTAAAGGTTCTCCCCCCCACATCGACCGTATGCGTCAACATCCGGGCGAAAACAAAGTTGGCGGCTATCGTAGACATGACTGCAGCCACAAAGTCGCGTTAACCGATTTGCAGGCAAAAAACCATGGTGGACTCCAACTATGTCAGTCTCAATTGTTTTTTCGGACCCCGGCATAGGTCTCCATTGTTGGTCAAGCCGCGTGATGACAGCGGATTCCACCTTGTCTTTTCCAGAAACCGATACCACGGCTTGGTGCCGATGGAAGTGAACCCTTCTCGAGAAAAGAAGGGGTTTCCAGTAGGTCAATGCCTCCTGCAAGAGAAACGAATGCTGCAGTATTTTTGGAAGAAGGATCAGGTTTTCAACCCAGCCTGTAGCGTCGCAAATGTCGACACTTTGGGCACCGCAACGTATGAGTGCCGACCCCACGGCCACCAGAAGGGGGCCTGTGCCGGACAGGATGACTTTTCGGCCGGGAAGAATCCGCTGGTTAAGCAGAATCTTCTGAAGCCCTCCGACGGTCATAACCCCTGGCAATGTCCAACCGCTGAAGGGAATCACCCTTTCCATTGCACCTTCGCAAATGATCAGGTTGCGAAAGTTCATCTCCAAAGTACGTCCATCACGGATGGCCGTAAGTGTGGAATTATCGAAACACCCCCAAACCTGGGTTCGGGAAAAAACACGTATTGAGTCACTGATGTCCTCAAATCGCGCAAGCAAATGCTCCCCCGCCTTATGGCGATCCCAATGCTGAATGACATGGAATTCGGAAGGCGGTTTTCGATAAATCCGCCCCCCTGGCTCGGGCGACTCATCTATTACTGCGATTCTATGACCTCTTTGGGCCAGTTCAATAGATGCAGCTATTCCAGCCGGACCTAAACCCAACACAACTGCATCGAAAGATTCCATTCAGGCTCCCACTTTTTTAATATACATATTGAATTATAGGCTATCATCAAATTGACGCGTTTTAACTATCATGCCATCCTTTACTTCTATTTGGCAGGCCCGCTCTGTGACTCCATCTACCTCCACAAGACAACTGTGGCATATGCCGATATTACAGAACACACCCATAGGACGGCCTTTATGGGTTTGAAACACCCATCTGCCGGAGGCGATTAGCGCAGTAGCCAAGGACTCACCTGCGAAAGAAGAAATTCGTTCGCCATTCACCTGGATAGTAACTGGTTTCCCCCGTTCGATGCCATCCGTAATTCGAATGGCTTCAAGGCCCTTACTCATATGAAGTCTCCCGGGTTATGTCTTTTGAATTGGAAAATCGAGACCAAGAGAATGCCGACAGGTCCATTGAAGCTTTTCCATCTACGGTCCATTCAGCCAATAGTTTTCCCACTATGGGTCCAAGGCAGAACCCATGACCGGAAAATCCGGCAGCGATAAAAAGATTATTGAATTCCGGCACTCGGTCTATAATCGGAATATGATCAGGCGACCACGTGGTGATACCGGCGAAGCCTCGGATGAGAAGGATTCGGCCAATAAACGGGAAATACTGGATATACCCTTGGCCTACATCCGTAAATGCTTGATAGGAAATATCCGTATTTTTGTTTTGTACAGGATAACCCCTGACACCAAGATGAAGATTCCCGCTCGCAGCCTGGCGGCAGTACCCGTGTTCAAAACTTATAAAACAAGGGAATACAGGGGAAACGGGTTCGGTGACAACGATCTGGGATTTGCGATAAAAGAGAGGAACATCCAGCCCGACGGTCCTAATCAGCTCCTGGGCCCACGCACCCGCCGTGTTTATCACCGTGTCAGCGAGATACCGGTTTCGATCGGTTTCGATGCCGATAGCATTCCCGTCCGAAACGAGGATTTTTTTTGCGGGCTCATGAGTTCGGAGCTGGACTCCCGCCTCCTGCAGTGCCTTGTGCATGGCACCTGCGAGGAGAAGAGCGTTCGCAGTTCCGTCCGAAGGGCAGAACGTGCCTCCCTGGATAGGCAAATCAGGATTTAGAATCGGGAGGTATTCCCGAACATCCTTTTCTTCCCACCAAAAAACCTCGAGTCCCTGAGCGTTTTCTCTTTGAACACGTTCTTTGGCATCGACAGCCTCCTCCTCGTTGCGCACGAGCTTGAGATTTCCAGTGCGGCGATATTCGATGTCCATACCAAGGTCCTCGCTCAGATTGGCCCAGATTTTAACGGATGCCATCGACAATGGGGTTTCGGCCGGATGTCTATATTGCTGGCGAACCCCGCCACCCGTACGCCCCGTTGCAGCGCGGAAGATGGGGCCTTTGTCCAGCAAAATAACAGCCTGGCCTTTTCGTGCCAGATAGAGGGCGGTGAAAACTCCCATAATTCCAGCCCCTGCCACCACACTGTCTGCTTTCACAAAATTTCCGGAAAGGTTGGCATTTTTCACACTTGAATCTCCCCCAGGCAGCCGGCAAAACTTCTTGCCGAGATCGATTTCAGGCTGTGAATTGCGGAAAGGATTTTTTCATCGTATGCATCCGGCACTCTTCTTTTTGCAACGTGTCGAAATTTGTTTTGAAGTTCCTGGAACGTGAAGGGGTTCAAGAGATCTCCTTTTGGGTGATCAACACGATACTCGAATTGAGCGCTGTGCGTCTTCACCACCACGCGGGCAGCAGCTTTCTCCGGAAAGAGAGCCTCCATTTCTTCATCCAGTACGAGGTGGACCTGTTTCGCCCATCGGGAAAGGTATTCCATCCGAAGATATTCAGGATCCATCGGAAGAAGGGCTTCCAGCCCGTGGAAGGCCGCAACCGCCATGCAAAAAGGTACTGAAAACTGGGCGGCTTCCAAGGTCGCTGGATCAGCCTGATTCTTTAAACCAATGGCTCTACGAAACGTATGAACCTCCACCGCCTGAATTTCTTCCGCACAAAGCGCTTCTGTTCCCATAATTTCCACCAGGGCGTCAATCGCTGCGTGAGCCCACCTGCAACAGGAGTAACGTTTGAAATAGGTCCTTTCAATCGCCCAGGAATCTCCCAAATCCTTAAGGATCTCCTCGGGGTTATAGTAGTCAGGATGATCCAAAAGGTCTAATGGGCCGGTAAAGCCGTTTTCAGCCAATTCAACTGCAGAAAGACCGGTAAGCGTACCCCATGGAATTCCTTCCTTTGTATTGTGACCGAGTCTGCTGTAGGCGGATGCCGACTGAATCGGGGCATGAATGCCGGATATGGCCAATGCGTGGGCCATGATCTCCTCCGGGAGGTTCTTCAACCATCCTGCAGCGGCGGCCGCGCCAAAACCGCACCACCTGCCTGTTGAAAAGGTATCCAAAGAAGACAAATCACGGGCGGCAGCGATTCGGACAGCGGCTTCGTAGCCGATAATCACAGCCGTAAGGAAATCATCCCCGGCCTTTTGGAGGAATTCCGACCATGCCAGAGCCGCCGGTATCACGGCAGCTCCCGGGTGGCCTCCCGCCAAACGATTGCCGTCATCTAAGTCCAAAGCGCTGGCAGCCACAGCATTAACCATGGAAGCGGCTGAAGGACTCAGGCGGCTTCCTGAAAACCAAACAGTACAGTGGCCCTCGGGGAAAAACCCGGCTGCAAATTTGCGGGCGGCCCGGGCCGCCGGCGATGAGTGTCCCGCCAAAGCGGAAGCTATCAGATCCAGAGTGCAGTTTTGAGCCGCATCCATTGCGGAGAGAGGGATATCGTCTTTGCGAATCCGGCGGATAAACTGGGAGAGACCAATCGTCACAGGTTCCTGAGTTTGTGAGTTCATGTGGCGGCCTTTTCTCCATTTGAGGAATAACGATGACAGAATACCTGCCGACCACCAGGGAACTCAACTGCGGCTGGAGATATCTCTGTGCAGACAGGCATCACCCTTGGGCACCTGGGGTGAAAATAACACCCGGTTGGAAGTTTGATCGGGTTGGGTACATCACCAGGAAGAAGTTTGGTATACTCCCTTTTTGCTTTAGCCCTTGGGATGGGAATCGCACCCATAAGCGCCTGGGTATATGGATGGAGAGGATTTGAACAAATATCAACATCACTGGCGATTTCAACGATTTTTCCTAGATACATCACCGCTATTCTATCTGCGATATGCTCGACCACTCCCAAATCATGGGAAATAAACAGGTAGCTCAGCCCCAATTTCGTTTTCAATCGATCCAGAAGATTAAGTATCTGAGCTTGGATACTCACATCCAGTGCGGACACCGGCTCGTCGCATACCAGCAGCGAAGGGTCCATCGTCAACGCCCGCGCTACAGCGATACGCTGCCGTTGTCCGCCGGAAAACTCATGTGGGAAACGAGAACAATGCTCGGGTTTAAGCCCTACTGTTCGCAGCAATTCGAGCACTCTATTTTTACGTTCTATTTTGGTTAAATTTGTGTAGAGCATAAGAGGTTCGCTGAGCATGGCTTCCACAGACATCCTTGGATTCAACGTGGAGTAGGGATCCTGGAAAATCATCTGGAACCGAGGTCGTAATGTTCGAAGTTCTGGTTCAGACAACTGACCCAGGTCAATCCCTTGAAAAACGACTTTCCCCCCCGTTGGTCGCTGGAGAAACGTGATGCACTTACCCAAAGTGGTCTTGCCGCAGCCGGATTCCCCCACCAAACCGAGAGATTCTCCTTGTCTAATACGGAATGATACACGGTTTACCGCATGGACGTTCCCCACGGTGAGCTTAAAAACCCCTTTCTGTATAGGGAAGTGCTTTTCCAGGTCCGAGACCTGAAGGATATCCTTTGTTTGCTCGCTCATTGGTTTTCACCATGAGCAACCCAGCAAGCGACCCAATGCTTATCCTCAATTTCCATAAGTTCGGGGGCTACCTGAGTGCAGATATTTTTTCTCATTCGACAACGGGGGTTGAATACGCATCCTGAAGGAATATCGGTTAACCCCGGCACAACCCCCGGAATTTCATCCAGGGGTGCGCGTCCTATCGTTCGTTTTCTCCCCGGGAAAGGAATGGAGTTGATTAACCCCCGAGTATATGGATGTGCCGGATTTTCGAAGATAGTATCTACAGGCGCATCTTCCATCACCCGCCCAAGATAC
>DSCZ01000623.1 GCA_011048855.1 Desulfobacteraceae bacterium
AGAAGACATTTATTGCATTAAAAGACTGGACCGAGGGCTTCTTTTCGAACCGCGCTGAACTTTTCGCTTCCAGGATAGCAAAGGGAAAAATCCGTGACTGTCATGGAGACCTTCATATGGAGCATGTTTGCCTCGGGGATGAGGTTGAGGTGATCGACTGCATAGAGTTCAACGAGCGTTTCCGATACTGCGATACGATAGCGGATTTAGCTTTTTTGTTGATGGATCTGGAGTATCACGGCGGATCCGCACAAGCTGAAAAACTGTGGGATTTCTACCGGATGTATGCTGAAGAGGGTGATGATATCGAAGATCTGCTGATCTTCTACAAACTCTACCGTGCAATGGTGCGCGGGAAGGTGAACAGCTTCCAGCTTGACGACGAGAACATTTCAGATGAAAAGCGACTGGAAGCCATTGGCAAAGCGGCGGATTATTTCAGGCTGGCATACCGTTACATCGGCTGATCCAGGATAACCGAACCTGAACCGGAAAATTTTTGATTTCCCGGTTTCCATACGGAAATACGGGATGGAAACTTCCTGCTGGAAACGATATTTGGAGCGTACAGATATGAAAGAAGCATTCATCGATTTCATGAAACGAGAGCTGGAAGACCAAACGGTTTTGATTGCGTGCGGTCTGCCTGCTTCCTATAAAACAGAAACGACGGAGATCACGGCGGCTCTTAAAGGGTACCGCATTCTGCGCACTGATCTCATAAGGTTGGAAGTACTTCGAGGGGAGGATATTTTCGACGAAAAGGTCGCCTCCAACATGGACAAACGGACGATGGTCTACGACGAAATGTTCAGGATGGGAGAGCAACTGGCAGGTCAGGGGTACGGGGTGATCTTCGATGCGACTTTCGTGACACAGGCCCTCAGGAGGAGGGCCGCGGGCATCGCGGCTGCAACCGGCCTGCCGTTCGTGATTCAGCAAACCCGCTGTCCTAAGGAGGTGTCCCTGGCCAGGATCGCCCGCCGAAGCAAAGAGAATTATGAATCCAATGCGCTGACCGAGCAGGCCTACATGAACAACGTCGCAAAATTTGAACCTGTGGATCTTGAAGATCTTAAAGGGTTTTATCCGGACCTCCGGGTTGTTCATCTTGTTGTCGATACAACCCACGATGAAACCGAAAAATGGTTTGTCGTCGAAAAAACGTTGGTATAAGTTTCCGGGGAGGATTTTTAGATGGGCTCTGACGAGGTCGGGATAATATACAAATACAACCATGAGCCTGCGCTGCGCGAGGCGCAAAATCTGGCAGGATGGTTTGAAAAGAAGGGCATATCCGTCTATCTTGAAGAGATGATGCCTAAAGAGCCGTCCGATTTGCTTGAACACTCATCCGCTGTGCCCCCAACCGTTCGATGGGTTGTTGTCATGGGCGGAGACGGCACCCTGCTTGGGGCGGCCAGAAGGGTGGGGCGCTACGGCGCGCCGATGCTCGGGGTCAATCTTGGAGGTCTTGGATTTCTTACAAACATTCCTCTGGAGCGTCTTTATCCGATGGTCGAATCGATGGTGGCCGGAAAGCTGGATGTCGAGTCCAGGATGACCCTCAAAGCCACGGTTGTCAGAGACGGCCGGGAGGTGTGTTCCTCACATGTTCTCAATGATATCGTTATAAATAAAAACGCTCTTGCCCGAATCATCGATCTGCAGGTTAAGGTCGACGGGGAGCCTCTAACGGTTTTCCGCGCCGATGGATTGATAGTGTCAACCCCCACAGGTTCCACCGCATACAATCTAGCGGCCGGGGGGCCGGTGGTTCATCCATCGATGGACACTTTCATTTTTACACCTATATGTGCTTTTACACTTAACAATCGCCCGATAATAATTCCGAAAACAGCTACAGTATGCATTACAATGGCAAAGGAAAGCGAAGAGACGGTGATGCTTACTTTTGACGGCCAGGTGGGTTTCGATCTTCAGTTCGGAGACCAGGTCGTGATTTCCAATTCAGGTTATAGAATTAAACTGTTCCGAGCACCTGGAAGAAGTTATTTCGATATCCTGAGAACCAAACTTATGTGGGGGGGCGGGCAGCCTGGACGATAGCCATGCCGATTGAAACCACCAGTCGCTTGTACCGTGTTCCTCGTTGGGCGATATGCTACATCCGCTATACCGTCGAGTCCTACGACGGTGTTGCGGTTGTGAGCACCCTGGACCCGCAGCAGGGCATCCTGCACATCCAGGTGGCCCCGGGATGTGAAGACATCCTTGATGATTTGGTAACCTCCCTGAAGAATAATGAAAAAATACCGATCCACAAGATCGACTGCCGGATGGACTCCTGAAATCGTGAAAATGGATTCATCCCGGCGAAGGATTGAGTCGTTGTGAAAACTTTCTTCATCCATACTATGGGCTGCCAGATGAACGTGTATGACTCCGATTACATGGCTCAGGAGCTGGTGAAAATGGGATTTGAACCCGTTGAAGCTCCAAAAATGGCTGATATAATTTTGGTAAACACCTGTACTGTCAGGAAAAAGCCTGCCCAGAAGGCATTCAGCTCTCTGGGAAGAATGTCCCGTATCAAGAAACGCAGAAAAACCCCGGTAATTCTTGGAGTTACGGGCTGCTTAGCCCAGGAGAGGCCTGGTGAATTAAAGAGGAGGTTTCCTTCGCTCGATCTGATTGCAGGCCCCAGGGAGGTGGGCCGCATCACCGAGCTGCTGGAGCATGTGAAGGCAGGGGATGGATGCATAACGGCGACCGATCCGGGGGGGGTGCCTCCCGAAGCACCCGGGGACGGGTCATATTTTCGCGGTAAAGCAGCTGGTTATGTTTCGATAATGGAGGGATGCAACAACTTCTGCACCTATTGCATCGTCCCTTATGTGCGCGGAAGGGAGCTGTCCCGCTCTCCAGGCGACATCCTGAAAGAGGTGCGCAATCTCACCGAAGTCGGAATCAAGGACATCACTCTGCTGGGTCAAAATGTCAATAGTTACCGATGGATCGAACAAGGAAAAACGTGGGATTTCCCGGAGTTGCTTCAAGAAGTTTCCACGGTGCCGGGACTGATTCGGCTCAGGTTCACCACCTCTCACCCAAAAGACCTATCCGGTGCTTTGCTCGATTGCTTCAGGTCACTGCAGGTGCTTGCTCCTCACATTCACCTGCCTTTTCAGGCCGGTTCCGACCGGGTGCTCCGGAAGATGGGCAGGGGGTATACCCGAGAACATTACATGTCACTGATCGAAGAGCTTCGAAGCGCCCGGGCCGGTATCGCCGTGACCAGCGACGTGATGGTCGGTTTTCCGGGAGAAAGCGACGAAGATTTTTCCGAGACGATGGATTTGGTGGAACGGATGCGCTTCGACGGACTCTTTTCATTCAAATATTCGGATCGTGACGGTACCCCGGCGGCGCGGATGCAGGACAAGATTTCCGAGGAAGTAAAATCACGGCGTCTTGCTGGACTTCAAACCGTTCAAAAGGAAATAACCCGTTCCATAAACCAGTCTTTGACCGGCCGGGAGTTCGAGGTTCTGGTTGAGGGTCCAGGCAAACAAGCAGGTCAGTATACCGGACGAACCGGAACGAACAAAATCGTCAATTTTTTCGCACAATCCGCTGAACCCGGGAGTTTGGTTCGGATTTTGATCCGCCGCGGTCACCTGAATTCATTGCTCGGCGAATTGAACGAATGATTCAATTGAGCAAAAATCAATTCACAACATAACTTCCGACAATGCATATTATGTAAACTAAAGGCTCGATACAGAAGCGATGAGTTCGTTGGCCTCCCCCTCAAGGAAATTCCTGCCCCCTGAATGCACCACGCATTCCAGCAGATTACATTTTGATGCTGCATCAGCGTTCAAAATATCTATTGACATTCATCGCCCCGGGATAGTATAAATTTAAGGATATATATCGAATAGGAGGATCTATGAATGGGTAGCGTAGTCAAAAAAAGGCGAAAGAAAATTACAAAACATAAACATCGTAAACTAAGAAAAAGGATGCGTCATAGAAATAAATAAATTTTGACTGCTACCTTAGTGGTATAAATATAAAAGGCAGCCCGCTTGAATACAGGCTGCCTTTTTGTGTTCCCTGAAAATGCTGCTTTCCAGTGTTATACGGATTCAACGTGGGCGACTTCAGGAATTTCTTTTTTCAAGACTTTTTCGATGCCCATTTTAAGTGTCATTTGGGACATGGGGCAGCCTTTGCAGGCTCCGGTCAGTCTGAGTTTCACGACGCCGTCGTCCCCGACTTCAACCAGTTCGACGTCGCCACCGTCCGCTTGGAGAGACGGACGTACTTTCTGCAATGATGCTTCAACTTTATCTCTCAGCATACTGTCTTTATTCTCCTTTCAGATAAGTAAACATACAAAACCGCATTTTCATGTGGATATTCTATTTGATCAAGATAACACAGCATCCTGGTTATCGCCACCCGAAAATGCGTACCACCCTGGAGTCCAGGTAACAGGCAAGCCCTTTGGATGTTCCAGGAGACCAGCCCATTGAATTTTTCCAGACATCGTCACTTTCCATGCATAGATAAATACCTAGATCCGGATGCCATGTATTCAGCCTCTCTGAAATCTCCCGGTAGAGCTCGATGCGTATGGGCTTGAAATAACGCATTTTTCCATCTAGACCCGTTACGAACTCGCCGTCAAGAATGCAGGTTTTCGGATGGCGGCTTCTTATTACAGCCTTAAGCGCCGGCATGTAACGCATCGACCCCATGCTTATCCATATCACCCTGTCCGGTTCAATCATCGTATCCAGAAGGTCTATCGTACGGGCATAACCCTCTTTCCATCCATCGTGAACAACGATGGGATCGAAATGAAAACCGACAACGAATCCTTCGGCCTGGCACCTTCGGGCTGCTTCAAGCCTCGCGCGAAGCGACGGTGCTCGATGTTCCTCCCGGGTCGAGATATAAGAGCTGTTAAGGGACCATGAAATTACGATTCGATCCCTCTCGGATGTTTTCAGAACGCCGTTTATGTTGTCGGTTTTCGTTTTCAATTCCAGGATGGAATTTTTTCTTGTCGAAAACAGCGGAATCAGCATTTGCGCCCAGCCTGTCAGGTGATCGAGGGCCAGGCTGTCGGTGAATTCCCCCGTGCCGATGCGGTGTATTCGCCAGGGAGCCGAATCGATTTCATCCAGCACCGTCCGGATTTGTTCATCCAGGTTGGTGAAGACCCTGAGGTTCGGATTGTTGAAATAGGACTGCAGAATGCAGTAACTGCAGTCCATGGGGCAGTTCGTGCCGACATTCAGGATCCGGTAACCACAGCAGATGTAATTCTTGGTGCCTGGACAGGGCTTAAGAAACTCCCCCTTGTAGGACAAAAGATGGAGCACGTCTTTGCCCAAACCGTCGGCGTGCTCTGAGCCTTCCCTAGATTTTGATTCCGCGCATGCAATCCGATCGATAGGAATGCTCCCGGCGGGGATGCTCGAAAGGATCTTCGATCCAAGACTCCGGTCAGCTGCACCCTCTTCAACAATGACGCGGTTGATACGTGGCTTAAATGACGGCATTCAAACCACCTTCTTCAGGTCTGGTCAGCCTTTCGAGCGGCAGTTCCAGTATATGGTCAAGCAAATGTTTTAGATGGGACCCGTTTTTGAACCGGATTTCAATTCTAAATTCCGCCGGTTCGAAATATTCAGGGTCAGCTATTTCCACTTCTTGAGGAAGTTTCCAGGATTTGATTTCAGATTTAAATCGACGCTCAGCACCATACATCAACGGG
>DSCZ01000163.1 GCA_011048855.1 Desulfobacteraceae bacterium
GATAACGGCTGCCCGGGAAGATTCTTCGCTTGAATTCAATATGTCTTTCAACAAATCGTCAGCGTGGGATTTATCCACGGCTATGAGCAGGCCTCCTGAAGTTTGAGGGTCGAACAGAACGTCGCGCAGTATCGCGTCGACCGACGGCGCGAATATACAAAAAGATTCCCTGAATGCACGGTTGTTGTATGCTCCGGCGGGAACAAGCCCCATGGCGGCGTAATCCAGTGCCTCTTCAATCACCGGGATTGCATCGCTTTGCAGAATTATTCCGATATCGGAACCTTCTATCATTTCGCAGAGGTGTCCCAGCAGGCCGAATCCGGTTACATCGGTGCAGGCATGAACAGGATAATGCCGCATCGCCTCTGCCGGTCCCCGGTTCAGCGCGGCCATAAGCCGGGTGATGGCGGCTATGGATTCAGGGGATGCCAGCCCGCCTTTTACAGCCGTGGAGATTATTCCGGTGCCGAGCGGCTTGGTGAGGATAAGGCGGTCTCCTTCGCGAAGATCCCGTTTGGTCAGCACCCGGTCAGGGTGGATGAACCCGGTGACCGAAAGTCCGTATTTCAGTTCGTTGTCTTCTACGCTGTGGCCGCCGACAAGCACCACGCCGGCTTCGGTCATCTTGCTGATGCCTCCCTTGATAATCTGTCTCAGAATTTCCATGTCCATTTGCTTCAAGGGGAAGGCCACCAGGTTCATTGCCGTTTTCGGTTCTCCACCCATTGCGTAGACGTCACTTAGAGCATTGGCCGCGGCTATTTGCCCGAAAGCGTATGGGTCGTCCACCATCGGTGTAAAGAAATCCACCGTCTGAATCAACGCAATTTCGTCATTTACCCTGTATACGCCGGCATCGTCGGCACGCTCCAGTCCGACGATCACATTTCCATCGGTCGGAAATTCCAGTCCGCAAAGCGCTCTGTCCAGGTCCCCTGGAGGCAGTTTGGATGCTCACCCGGAGCCGGCCACTGTTTCGGTCAATCTTTTTTGAAAAGTATCAGTCATTTCATCGTTCCTGTACGTGAATGGTTTGGTTCTTCAATCCACGATAGAGTAAGCATGGAAAGCCGATTTGTCAAACAGGTAAAAACGATAATTGTTTCAACACGGCGGGGTTCGGCCGGCTGTTTCTTCCAGGAACTGGATCACTGAATTGCATAGGGGAGAAACGGTTCTGCGCTTGTCGTGCACCAACATGAAGTGCCTGGTCATCGATAGCCCGACAATACGGGAGACAGCGAGGAGT
Source organism: Desulfobacteraceae bacterium (assembly GCA_011048855.1). The sequence continues at coordinate 1,253 of DSCZ01000163.1, forward strand.
CCTGCCTCTACTTCTGTTTTCACCGCGTAAAATGAGAGAATTGAAATGCCCGCGCCTGCCTTGATCGCTTCTTTGACCGCAGTGGAGCTTCCAAGGCGGGCGGCGGGCTGAAGTGACTCCAGTTTCGGCAGACCGGAACGTTCAAAATGCTCTCGTATCGTTTTGAGTGTTCCGGAGCCGGCCTCACGGAAAATGAAAGGCTCTTTGCTGAATTCGGACGGCGAAATTTCAGCCGATTCCGCCAGCCGGTGGCCGGGCCGGGCAACGACAACAAGCTCGTCCTTCCAGAGGTTGACGGCTTCTAGGTTAGCGTCCGACGGTGTGGAACCTATCACACCGAATTCGATTCGGCCTTCGAGGACCCTCCGGATGATTTCATCGCTTCCTGCTATGGATAGATTGAGATTTATGCCGGGGTTTCGTGACCTTAATTCCCCCAACAACCCTGGAAGAATGTATTCCCCGGGTATAGTACTGGCGCCGGCATAAACCTCGCCTTCAATCAGCCCCATGAAATCCTGCAATTCGAGGCAGGCCAGCTTCTTCATTTCCAGCAGACGGCCTGCATGGGCATAGAGAAGGTCTCCGGCTCTGGTGGGGGTGACCTGGCGGCCGAGACGGTCCAGCAACTTCACACCCATCCGTTCTTCGAGGTTCGCCACTTTTTCGCTGACCGAAGCCTGGGCGAGGCCGACCGACCTGGCGGCTTTCGAAAAACTTTTGAGTTCGACGACTTTCGAAAACACCTCGAGATGCCGAAAATCAAAATCCATCGCTGCAAAGCGTCGTGTCATGATGGCTTCTTTCCGTCGGGTCGCTAAGTTATGTTCTTTATTTCAACGGCCTCCAGTTCACAGGCCTCTATACAGTCCCAACATCCCATACAGAGATCCTGGAAAACGATCGGTGGTTCAAAAGCCCCATCTATTTGTTTGAGAACTTTGTGCGTACAGGCCGACGCAGCGGGGCACCTGCCTTTTTCAGGGTCGCACACACCTGGATTGCATCTCTCATAATTCACCATCGCGAAAGTCTTTTTTGCTTGTAAGTGCATTTTTAATCCACCTTCATGATTAAAGTTCTGTTATTTTATACACCATAAAACTTATTTTCAATGCTTTTAGAAGTCAGGTGTTTCTTAAGTTGGGCACATTCCTTCATTTTTCAAGGTTCCTTCGAGGTGTCCATGTGAAACTCATGTTTTTTTTGACTTCCAACAAACTCAACCCACAATGCTACAAATCAAGTTTGTTGCTGGTTGGCTGCCGGGAAGCGGCATAAACCAGCTTTATACGACGCCGTCAGGTTTGGAGAAAGTGAATTGACGTGTTTTCCCGTGTGTGGCATACCTGTACCCCTGTGATGATCACCCCTATCCGGGGGTTCAACGCAGTGCGTCGAATGAAATATCAACTGCCATTCAAGGAGCGGATATGGGAATAGAACGAACGGGTCCGTGAGTATTTGAAAGCATGTGGTAGCTCCATTTCCGCAATAAAGTTGGATTACAAAGAGCTGGAGGAAATGTACCTACCTGTAAAAAAGGTGGATGTTTGTAAATAAAAACAATTCAAAAGGAAGGCTTATGAAAGAATCCAATATTTTGATTCCTCAATGCGCCGAGTGTAAAATTAAAGAAAAAATATGCAGCCGGCCCGACGGTAAAGGTCCGGCAAACTGTCCCACAGTGCACCTGAAAGACATCATCGAAAATTCGCTTTCGGAGTACGAAAGAGCGGAAGTTAAAACCTTCGCCAAGAACGCCAGTATCCAGGAAGCGGAATGCTATGTGAATAAGGAGAAAGACAATCCTCATGTACGATTTGCGATCAAACCTAGAATACAGGAAACTATTGAATTTGCGAACAAAATGGGATATAAACGGCTGGGAGTTGCTTTTTGCGGCGGCCTGAGGAACGAAGCGAAGATTCTATCGGAGATATTGAAGGCCCAGGGATTTGAGGTAGCCTCGGTGATATGCATGGTGGGCAGGACACCGAAGGAGGACGTTCTGGGTTTAACCGAAGATCAGAAGGTCGAACCCGGCAGCTTTGAAGCAATGTGCAGTCCCATCACCCAGGCGATGGTTTTGAACGCCGCCGGGACGGAATTTAATATTCTTATGGGGTTGTGTGTTGGTCACGACTCGTTGTTTATGAAGTATTCCGAGGCGTTCTGCACCGTGCTGGTGGTTAAGGACCGGGTGACGGGCCATAACCCGCTGGCGGCCATCCAACTTTACAAGTCGTATTATAAAAAACTGACGGAGGAAAAATTTGATAAAGGCGGCAGCGTCTCCGTAACGGTGCATCCTGAAATGTAAAGGGGGCCGGATTACCTCTGCGGATTTTGAAAAAGGCGTCCTCAGAATACGCTTCCGCCCTGGCGGCGTGGATGTTATGAAGAGATGCGGTGTTTCTTCTAATTTGAAGAAAGGATGGGCGACTTTTTATGACTGAAACGATACTTCTTTGCCTGTTGACGCTAGCTGCTTCCATAATCGGGACTGCAACAGGGTTCGGTACGTCCACAGTGATGATTCCGGTCATGGTCTTATTTGTTCCTACTCCTGTGGCACTGTTGTTTGTGGGCGTCATACATTTATTCGGTGATGTCTGGAAGATCATCCTTTTCAAACGGGGCTTTGACTGGAAACTGATTTTCGCGTTCGGCCTGTCGGGTATTGCAGCCAGTTACCTGGGGGCGTCGCTTTCCCTCCAGGCGGAGGGACTTCCGCTCAAGCGGATCCTCGGGGTATTCCTGGTTCTCTACGTGATATATCTGTTTGTCAGACGCGACTGGGCGCTTCCAAAAACGAACACTACAGCGGTGAGCGGGGGGTTGCTGTCCGGCCTTTTCGCCGGGTTTTTCGGAGTCGGGGGTGCGGTTCGCGGTGCTTTTCTCGCCGCGTTCAATCTGCCCAAGGATGTATACATATTCACTTCGGGATTGATTGCCCTGTTTATCGACATAACCCGGGTGGCGCGGTATTTGTGGGGAGGTACGCGACTGGAGTATGATTTGATGCTGGCCGTTGTTTTAAGCGTACCGATCTCTCTTGGCGGGGCTTACCTTGCCAAGCGTTTTCTGAACAGGTTGCCTCACAAATATTTTCGGATCTTCGTCGGGATATTTCTGGCCCTGGTCGGCTTGAAGCTGTCAATCTGGCAATAGAATTTTTTATGATGCAACAAGGCCGGGAAACATTGCCCGGTGAAATGTGAGTCAGCAATACAAAAGGAGCAAAGATGGAACTTTTGAAATCCGGGCAGTCCTTCATGATCGGCAGTATGCCGCATAAACGAGCTGATGATGCCTTTGCAGTGCTGGAGGAGTTTCCGCTCGATATCCAAACCTGGCCGCAACTGCCGGCACGGTCTTTTGTTGAAGGGATGATCCCCCAGTGCAGTGAAGGCTTTCCTGGGATAGAGATAGATGCGGAGGGAAAGTCCATCCGGCTCATGCGCGGTGATGACCTGCTGGAGTCCATGACCAAGGCATACGAGGCCGTTTTAGCGGAAGATCGGGATTTTTTCAGTATTTCGGGTGAGTTTGCTGAAGGCCTGCACCGTTTTCTGGAATTGAACGGAAACCGGGATCCGCTACCCGTCGTGAAGGGGCAGATCACCGGGCCGTTCACCTTCGGGCTGGGGTTGAACGACGCCGAGGGAAGGGCGATCTGGTGGGACGACAGCTACCGGGATTTGATCTACGCCGGTTTGGCCCTTAAAGGAACGTGGCAGGTAGAAAAACTGAAGGACGTGGCGGACGTGGTCTTAATGTTCTGCGATGAGCCTATTCTGTCTGCACTCGGGACACCGGCCTATATGGGTGTCCGGAATGAAGAAGTGGTTGAAGGGTTGAACCGGGTGATCGATCCGTTGAAAACCACGGGCGCGATCGTGGGAATGCATTGCTGCGGCAATATGGACTGGGCCGTTACCACCCGGGCGAATCTCGACGTGATTTCCTTCGACGCCTATGAGTTCGGCGATAAATCGACGATTTATGCGGCTGAAATATCGAATTTCCTCGAAAGGGGAGGGTATCTGGCCTGGGGAATCGTGCCCACCGGCGATACTGATGCAGTCGCCCGAGAAACAGTGGATTCGCTGCTGGAGAAAATGAACCGGCTTATCAAGTTGTTCTGCAACGCAGGAATAGACGGGGATCTCTTGCGAAAGCGTTCGCTGTATACTCCTTCATGCGGTGTTGGCTCGCTCTCCGAAGATGCCGCCGCCAGGGTTTTCGAACTGCTTGCCGGCCTGAAGTCCCGTCTCGAATGGGAATAAAAACCTTATCACGGAAGATAGATCGCGCGGCCGAGTGCATCTCGGGCGGCTTCGGCGATGGATTCACTGAGGGTCGGGTGTGGAAAAGGGGTGGATGCGAGTTCTTCCAGGGTCGCTTCCATCTGGATTGCGAGTACGCCTGCGCCGACGGTTTCATCGACCCGGTCACC
>DSCZ01000443.1 GCA_011048855.1 Desulfobacteraceae bacterium
ACTCATACTATGCCATTTTCGAAGAGAAAAGCGTCCACGGTGTTCCTCTGTGTGGTGATCGGCCTTATCCTGTTGAAAGGGGTAGTCGCATGGTTTACAAACAGCCTCAGCATCCTGGCCCAAACTGCGGACAGTCTCCTTGACCTGTTTTCGGGCTTTATCGTTTTCATCGCAGTCCGGGCCGCTGATAAGGAGGAAGATCAAAAGCATCCCTACGGACACCACAAGCTGGAGGATTTCGCGGGGCTGGTTCAGGGGATTTTAATCGGCGCAGCCGGTATCGGCATCATTTATTCTTCTGTACGGCGGATAATGTCCCGGTCCGGGATGCAGGCGCCGGAAGCGGGGATTGCCGTGATGGTGGTGTCGATTGCAGCCAGCCTCTGGCTTTCCCGCTATTTGAAAAAGGCTGCGGTTCAGACACGTTCCGTTGCGCTTGAAGCGGCGGCGAACAACATACGGGCCGATGTTTATTCAGCTTTCGGCGTGCTTGCCGGACTTTTCGTTCTGCGTTTGACGGGCGTGGCCGTCATTGACCCGATTCTGGCGATTGCAATGGCCTTGTATATTTTAAAGATCGGCTTTGATACCATCAATAAGCCTTTTTCAAAATTGATAGACGCAAGGTTGTCCGATGAAGAAGAACAGATAATAAGGGATGTGATCAATGAGCATAACCATGAGGTGGCGGGATATCATCGATTGAGAACCAGGCAGGCCGGAGACAAGCGCCACATCGATCTTCACGTCCTTATGCCCAAGAGCATGGCGCTCGAAACCTGTCACCGGATCTGTGACAAAATTGAAGCCGGCATTGAAGAAAGACTGCCGGGCTCCAGCACGGTGATCCATGCAGAACCCTGCGATGGTGAATGTGACGACTGTCCTTTGTCCTGTAAGTAAGGATACATGACGGCTCCGTCGCTGTATCCGTATCCTGCAGCCTGCAGGTCGGTCTTCCATTCCCGGCATCATGGTCCGCCGATTAAAATCAGGTTGTCGTTATCAGTACGGCACCTCCTGCCACCAGAATGGCTGCACCGACGCGTGCAGGCCATGGCCGTTCACCTAGAATGACGGTGCCTATCAGCGCCGCGATGACGACGCTTGATTCCCTGATGGCTGAAACCGCCGCCATCGGCGCAAAAGCCACGGCATAGATGACAAGACCGTAAGCGACAATGGAGCAGACCCCGGTTCCAGCAAGCGCCGGCCATTCTCGCAGAACCTGGTTTTTGAGCCTTCTCTTCCTCCTGTAGATGACGACCATGATCACAGGGAATTCGCAGATGAACAGCCAGGCGATATATCCGAACGGGCTTCCGGAGGCTCGAACGCCTATCCCGTCTGCAACCGAATACCCGGCTATGACAGCTCCGGTGGCCAAAGCAAGATAAACCGCGGATCGATCTTCCGCGGAAGGTGAGCGGCGCACAAAGGCCATGGTGGTGATCCCGGCCGAAGAAAGAACCAGGCCGACGGCGGCTGTGAAGGACAACGACTCCCCTGCAAAGAAAAACCCGCCCAGAGCCACCAGCAGCGGAGCGGCCCCCCTCGCCAGGGGGTAAACCCGGCTGAGGTCGCCGAACCGGTAGGCGTTTACGAGGCATGCGTAATAGGCATAATGAAACAGGGTAGCCGCTGCAATGGCCGGCCAGGAGGCGGGATCCGGTGCAGGAACGAACGGAGCGGCCACCGGGCCCGCCAGGAATTGGCCGAGCGCCACCGCAGAAATCACAACCAGGCGGTCTGACGCCGTTTTTACGAGGGCGTTCCAGGAAGCGTGAAGCAACGCAGCGATTAATACCAAAAAAGCGATTTCAAGGCTCATGGTTTTATCTTTTAAATCACCGGCCTGAATGTGTGTGGAGGGGTTTTAATCGGCCCCCGTTTCGTTTTCCTTGAAAGCCGGCAAGAGTTCTAATACCTTGTTTATCGAGAAAGGTCATCAAAATTCCAATTTTTTATGACGGGCATACCCCCTGCAGGAACGACGTCCCCGTTGCGATATCCGTAGAATCCCGTGGAATTCTGTCCAAAAAGTATTCAGGATTCCATTTGCGGCAATCATCTAAAATAATTGTTCAGATCGCTTTTGACTTAAGTCAATGTCGCGATGGCTGCGGTTGTGTATCATCCAACCCGTATTGAGACGAAAGTATCGGATTTTTACAGGCAATTATTCATGCAAAGACAGGAGGGAAGGCCATGTTTTGTTTTCAATGTCAGGAGACGGCGAAGAACCAGGGATGCACGGTTAAAGGGGTGTGCGGGAAACCAGAAGAGACAGCGGATCTGCAGGATCTGCTCATTTACGTATGCAAGGGAATCTCGGTTTATGGAGAAAAACTGAAAGAACAGGGAACACTGAACAGGGATGCCGGCAGGTTTATCTGTAAGGCTCTTTTTACAACAATCACGAACGTTGCCTGGGACGATGATGTGATCATCGAACGGATTAAAGAAGGCTTGAAGGTGAGAGACGCCCTTAAAGAGAAGACAGGCTCCGCGGCTTCAGATGTTCTTCCGGACTGTGCCGTGTGGGCTCCGGGGGACAGGGACGCCATCCTGGCCAGGGCGATGAGCGACGAAGTTCGCATCACGGCCGCACAAAACGAGGATGTCCGTTCGCTGCGGGAACTGCTTGTTATCGGCTGTAAAGGGATTGCCGCCTACGCCGACCACGCCGCGATCCTCGGTCATGAGAAGGACGAGATCTACGGTTTTCTGATGGAAGCCCTGGCATCCACCACCAAGGACCTTTCCGTGGATGAAATGATTGCTATGGTTATGAAAGCCGGAGAAACGGCGGTGAACACGATGGCGCTCCTGGACAAGGCCAATACCTCGGCCTACGGAAATCCCGAGATAAGCGAAGTGAACATCGGGGTTCGCGGAAATCCCGGAATCCTCATTTCCGGGCATGACCTGAAGGATATGGAAGAACTGCTCAAACAAACCGAGGGAACCGGCGTGGATGTTTATACCCACGGAGAAATGCTTCCGGCCAATTATTACCCTGCGTTCAAGAAGTATGATCATTTCGTCGGGAACTACGGCGGCTCCTGGTGGCACCAGAATAAGGAATTCGAGTCGTTCAACGGGCCGGTGATTTTAACCACCAACTGTCTTATTCCGATCAAAAAAGAGAATACCTACAAGGATCGTCTTTTCACGACCGGTGTCGTGAACTATCCTTCGGTCATGCATATAGCCGACAGGCCGAAGGGAGGGGCGAAGGATTTTTCGCCGGTGATCGAGGCGGCGAAAAAATGCAAGCCGCCCGAGGAGATCGAATCCGGAAAAATTGTCGGGGGTTTCGCACACAATCAGGTCCTGGCCCTGGCGGATAAAGTCATCGATGCCGTGAAATCCGGTGCTATCAAGCGTTTTGTGGTGATGGCCGGCTGCGACGGGCGGCAGAAAGCACGCGGTTATTTCACCGAGGTGGCCGAAAATTTGCCTAAAGACACGGTGATTCTTACCGCGGGCTGCGCGAAGTACCGCTATAACAAGCTCAACCTGGGAGATATCGGCGGCATCCCGCGTGTGCTGGATGCAGGTCAGTGCAACGACTGCTACTCTCTGGCGGTGATAGCACTTAAATTGAAAGAAGCCTTCGGCTTGGGCGATATCAATGAACTGCCCGTTTCATACGACATTGCATGGTATGAGCAGAAGGCGGTTGCTGTGCTGCTTGCGCTGCTTTCTCTGGGTGTCAAGGGGATCAGGCTTGGGCCGACGCTTCCTGCATTCCTTTCTCCCACTGTGGCAGGAGTGCTGGTTGACAAATTCGACATCAAACCGATCGGTACCGTGGAAGAGGATGTCGCCGCGATGATGGCCGGGAAGTAGCCTGAGGTCATGTCCTTCGGGGTCGGAATAGGCGATTGTGCCTATCCGACCCCGATTAGGAAACCCGCCCTGATGCCGTCAAATTCTGTTTTGAATGGAATCCTGATCGAAAATATGATATCTGCTGTATGAGACCCATCAGCGGTAGAGAAACCAGAAACTCCCGCCGGGGGTCATAATTCTACCCGCCGGGGGATTTTGCTTTAATGTTGGATAATCTACAGAGATATACGATAACTATGCTTGTCGAAAACGAGCCGGGGGTGACAGCCCGGGTGGCAGGGATGTTTGCCGGAAGAGGATACAACATCGAGACGATATGCGGGGCCCCCACCGCCAACCCGGAAATGTCGCGCATCACGATAACGACAAACTCCACTCCGGATCAGGTCGAGCAGATTTTCAAGAACCTGAGGCGGCTCGTGAACGTTATCAAAGTCCGGGACATGACCGGCCGGGAGGCAGTCAAGCGAGAAATGGCCTTGATATGCGTCAAGGCGCTACCGGCCGACAGGGCGGACATCTACTCCATCATCAAAAGCTTCGGCGGAAGAATCGTGGACACCGGGCTTACACATTATATTTTCGAGGTGACCGGTTCCGGTGGAAAAATAGACACCCTGGTCCGGCTCCTTGAACCGATGGGTATAGAAAAACTCGCCCGCTCCGGGATCCTGGGGCTTTATCGGGAACCGGAATGAGCAAAAATTATATTAAAACCACCAGGCTTGTGCCGTGAATATGCTTCAGTCCGGCCGCGGTTTTTTCTTCGACTTCCTCCAGCGCTCTGGTGACACCCTCCCATACGCCGTAATCATGCCAGACGACAACTCCGGCGGGGCTGCGCAGGCGGAAGGCGGTTTCACTGTCTTTCACCGCATAGTCATAAGCATGGGAGCCGTCTACGAAAACGAGGTCGCAGCGTCTTTCATAGGGAGTAAAGTCGAATTCCGCGGAATCGCCGTAAAGCTGGGTTATCCGGCTGACTGGATCAGGGAAGATTTTCGAATTATTCATAAATCTTTCACCGGAAACCGATTTTTCAATATAATGTTTTTCGCCCGATTCGACCGCGAACCGGGTATGTTCGCCCGGAGGCAGATCAAGGGTGAAGACCCTGCAGTCCGGTGCGTTCAAAGCGAGGTTCAACGTGGTTCTTCCGTCGAAGGTTCCGATTTCGAATATCGATCCACCGACGGGAAGGTGACGCGCAAACTGACATAATACACCCAATTCCGATATCCGGACATTGCCGTCTGATTTTTGACCTTCAAGGATGCGGATGGTTTTACGCCCCATCAGGGATGACCATTTTACGACGGGCAGCAGGGTTTTTTGTTCGTGGGTGTCGGTTTTCCCCCTGATTCTTCGTGAAAATCCACGCAAGGAATCGGTGACGGTTGATATCGGGAGGTATATTTCAGTTGCATAAAAGCCGATAAAATTATTTTTGCCAGGGTTTTTCACACAACGGCTCCATGTTTCTTTGATGTTGGTTTGAAAATATATAATGAATTCAAGGGGCTTCACTTTCTGCCGGAACGTGCAGGAAAATACCACAATTTTTTCTGCACGGGTAGTGGATTTTCAAGTGCAGGGTGGCACCATCCACCTTACGGATACTTGATCTACTGCAGGAGCGACGTCCCCGTTGCGTTATCCGACGACAATTTAAGGCAGTGCCCATGCGTAAATGCCGGATGGAAACTAGGTCGTGTCCATCCGGAAATACCGGATGGCACTAGTGGAGTTTCCAGATCGGAAATGAGGGATTTTGCCCAAGATCAAGAAACCGGGGACCCAAAGCGAAGCGATTGGGGACTGAGCACCCGAAGCGGTGCAAAGAAACCGG
>DSCZ01000557.1 GCA_011048855.1 Desulfobacteraceae bacterium
ATAGCGCTGGTCGGGATTGTACGCCCAGGCTTCCATGGCGAGCCCCTTCTGGACGATCTCCCTGGTCAGTCTGGCGCTTCGTCCGTGGCTCAACACCATGGTGAGCGCATCCAGGGCAAAAAAATCGTCGCTTCCAATCGGGGCCCCATGAAAACCCATCCGCACGAGCGGGCTCCGAGCCCCTTTCAAATACCGTATCGATCTTCTCGGTCCCTCCTGCCGGGGCTCGCCTGTCACCTTTTCGGGAGCCCTGGAACCACGTGGATAACGGCCGAAGTATGTCTGCGCCAAACGCTTCGCCTCCTCCAGCCTCACATTCCCGACCAGCACACATACGGCGTTTGAAGGGTTATAGAAGATTTCGTGAAACTTTTTTGCATCCGTGGTGTTGTAGTATTCCATGTCCGCCCGCCAGCCGATGACCGGATTTCGGTATGGATGGGCCGTGTATGCCGTAGCATAGAGATCCAGCCAGGCGGCGCCGGACGGGTTGTTTACGTAACGGAACGCCCATTCCCGCTGGACGACTTCCTTCTCGACATAAAATTCCCTCCAGGCCGGCTCGAAGATCTGTTCACTCGCGATCGAAAACCATTGCTCCAGCATATCCGAAGGAATCGAAACCATGTACTGGGTTTCATCCTGGGACGTAAACGCATTCACACCCACCGCCCCGTTTTTTTCGAGCTGCGAAGAAAAGGCCTGTGGAACGTATATCTCCTGCACCTTCCTGCGGAGTCGCTCCATTTCTTCCCGTTTTTGACGAATCAACTCCCTGTCCGGGTTCCTTGAAAGCTGCTCGCGCAATATCACCTGGTAGGTGTCCTCAATGCGCCGCTGCAGATCCCGGTCGAGATCCGGGTCGGTGGTTCCGAAATTCATCGTCCCTTTGAACATCATGTGCTCCAGCATGTGGGCGATGCCGGTTTTGCCGAAATCCTCCAGCGCGGATCCGGCCCTGATCGAGAGCCTGCACGCCACCTGGGGAGTTGTATCCCGCTCCACCACAAGGAACAGCATACCGTTTTCCAGGGTGAATTCCTTCACGTCCACAGACAGCGCGTGAACAGGCAATATCGCGGTAAACAACAATACCGAACATGCAAAAAGTACCGAAAACAACCCTTTGAAAAAGCGCATCCTTTACTCCTGACTGTAATTTTTTGTTTTATTCAGGATAATACAGGGTGAGGCGCCCTACAACCTGCAACCGGATAACGGGCCAAAAAATAATAATCGAACTCCAAACTTATCAAGCCGTTTTTACCGAGCCTGAATTCAGTATCGTGGACCATCGAACAAACTACAACGGCTTTTCCGCCACAATGTCTGCTGATGCAACAAAATTTTCGGCACCGCTGCCAGGGAACCAACCACTTACCAGCTCTTTGCTGTATGCTTTCAGGTCGATTTTAACATTTCGAAATCCTGCCTCCTCCAGAAGGCTTCGAACCCGCTCCACGTGTTCAGCGCCCGCAATGCACCCTGTGATCAATGCCGCCTGTTCTCGAAAGGAATCCGGCATCTCGGCCGTGGCCACAACGTCTGAAACAAACAGTCGACCCCCCGGCCTTAAAACGCGGTAGGCATTTTCGAACACCAATTTTTTCTCGGGTGACAGGTTGATGACGCAATTGGAGATAATCACATCCACGCTGTTGTCGGACACCGGTGGATTCTCAATCTCCCCCAGGCGGAACTCGACGTTTGTCACACCCATTTTCGCCGCGTTCTCCCGAGCTTTGGACAGCATCTCAGGGGTCATATCCACCCCGATGACGCGGCCCTTGTCACCAACCTTTCCGGCTGCAAGAAAACAGTCGAAACCACCCCCACTGCCCAGGTCCAGCACAACGTCACCCGGCTTGATCTCCCCGATGGCTGTCGGATTGCCGCAGCCCAGGCCGAGATTGGCGCCTTCAACGGTACTGCCCAATTCTTCCTGGGAGTAGCCCATGATCTGATTAACCATTTCCATGTTGCCACCGGAGCCGCAGCAACCGGAATCCCTTTCCGTCCGGCAGCCACAGCCTGTGCCGGTCGCTGCATGTGCATATCGGTCTCTTACCATCCGGCGTTGAATATCAGGACGCTCTTTTTTCATTTCATTCCTCCGGAAAAAGTCCTTCAAGTCGGGCATTTCACATATTTTCCGTGCCCTTTATGGGTAGCCTTGAACCAGTGATTCGTACGCAGGCACACCTTGACCAGCATCAACATCACGGGAACCTCGATCAGCACCCCGACCACCGTTGCCAGGGCCGCTCCGCTCGAAAGGCCGTAGAGCATCGTCGCGGTCGCGATGGCGACCTCGAAATGGTTCGATGCGCCTATCATCGCCGAGGGAGCCGCGTCCTCATAGCTGAATTTTAGCAGTTTCGCGACCCCGTAAGTGATGGCGAAGATCAAGACCGTCTGGATGAACAGCGGGATCGCGATCCAGAGGATGGTCAGGGGGTTTGCGATGATTGTTTCACCCTTAAAGCTGAACAGCAGAACCAGCGTGCCCAGCAGCGCGATGATGGAAACCGGCGGAAGAACGTGCAGGAACTTCGATGCGAACCACTCAGGCCCCTTGACGCGAAGAAGCCACTTACGGCTGTAGTAGCCGGCCACCAGCGGCAGCGCCACATAGATGCCGATGCTAAGAAGCAGCGTCTCCCACGGAACCGGCATTTCATTCACTCCCAGAAGCCAGCCGCCCAGCAGGCCGTAGAGCACCAGCATGGTAAGGGAGTTGATGGCCACCATGACCAGCGTGTGCCCCTGGTTTCCACGGGCCAGATACCCCCACATCAACACCATGGCCGTGCAAGGCGCGATCCCGAGGAGAATCGCCCCAGAGATGTAGGATCGGAAAAGCTCGACTTCACTCCCGCCTTTTACGAACTCGGTTCCCGGAATCAGGTCGCGGAATACATAACCCAGAAAAAATGTCGCGATGGCGAACATCGTGAACGGTTTGATCCCCCAGTTGACCGCCAGAGTCAACAGCACCGGCTTGGGGCTTTTTCCTGCGCGGAGGACTTCGGCGAAATCGATTTTCACCATGATGGGATACATCATGAAAAACAGTGCGATGGCTATGGGAATCGACACCACCGGGGCCCCGTTGACGTAGATTGCCATTGCATCAAGCGACTGGGCGACGCCCGGGGCGACCTTTCCCAGGATTATCCCGCCGATGATGCACAAAGCGACCCAAAGTGTCAGATATTTCTCGAAGACGTTAAGATCCTTCGGGCTGTCCGCAACAGGAGCTTCAGATTGAATTTTCCGCTCATTCATTATCTGTCACCTCGTTTTTTCTCCCTATATCGACTCATGCCCCCATGCACTTGCGGCGTTCTCTCTGCGTCCTGCACAGCACATCGGGCTCACTCGCAAGAATGGTCTTCAACTTATCCCTGTCCGCGGCCATTTCAGCTGAACGGCCGACGGTATTCTCGAGCCAACGGTGAAGCAGCGAGGGAAATTTCTCCGAAAGGCGGTAGTGCACCCAGCGTGCGTCTTTCCTGCTTTTCACCAGGCCCGCATTTTGTAAAACGCTCATATGCCTCGACACGGTCGCAGTGGCAACTCCAAGAAGCTCGGTGATCTGGCAGACACAGAGCTCGTCGAAGGCGGTCAAGGCCATGACCACCCGCAAGCGGTTTCCGTCCGCCAGTGCCTTTGTAATGTTCACAGTTTGTTCCATAGCAGCCCACCAATTGTATGTTTAGCTAATCAACTATGGAATAAAATAAGCCCCCGGCTTCTGGATGTCAAGAACAAGTTTTATCCTGAAACGGAGCGTGTCCCCTCCCACCGGTTACGGCCGGTCGGGGTAGGGTCAGGTTAGAAGAATCATCACCGAGATGGTGGTTCATGCGGAGAGTTCCGCTGAAAGAACGTCGCGTGCATTTTCAAACGGCTTCGGGGCGGCACACTCCCCACCGATTTGACTTTGCCGTTGATGATGAGAGCCGGGGTCCCCATGACGCCGTAGCTTCCGATCTCTTTTATATCCCGCACTTCGAAATCATTGCATAAGCTGGTACAGCTCCGTCGGGGACACTCCCGATTTTTCGGCTACGGCCTTCATCTTATCACCCGGCTTTGCCGAAACGCCCTTTTCCGCCAGCTTCTTGAAGACCGCCTTTTCATCGAGGTTGAATCTTTCAATGACCTCTGCCAGGGTCAGTTTCCCCAATCCTGCCGTGGCTTCCGCCGGGGCGGCGTCCTGGTGCACGGTTCCTTCAGGTACCACCGTTTTCTCAGACGTTTCCGGCTCGCCGGCCGTCTTCATGATCGTGTAGATCTGCTGGGGAGAAATTCGGTTTTTTTCGGCAATGTCCTTCAGGGTCTCCGATTCGCTTTCGAACACTATCCCGGCATCCCTGAGCCCGGCCATGGCCCGGTCCAGATCGAGCCCGGTTCTCGAGACGAAAGCTTTCAGGCTTGAGACCTCCGCGCCCCCGAACGGCCGGGAGCCGTATTTCGCCTCGGCTGCGTTTTTTACCGATTCACTGAAGTCCAGCACCCACGAAAAAGGCGGCACCGGATGGTAGGAACCGGCGATGCAGACAATCGTCACAATCAGTGCAATGTTGAACTCCCGAGTAAAAACTTTTATCCGCTTCACCTTGTTTTTGAGATAAGAGGTTATGGGCTTCCAGTTGTAGTAAATATGCAGAAATATCGCCAGCAGGAAAAGAACCCCGACAATCACATGCTGATCACTCCAGTGGTCCTTGGTGAGCCCCATCACCCGCCACACCGCCCAATCGGCCACCCGCCCGTGGGGCGCAATATAGAGAACAACACTGTTTACAACCAGTACGATAAAGGACAAGAGCGCGACAAGAGATGTTATTTTTCGCATTTTCATCTCCTTTTTTTATCCTCCGGTTCGTCCGAAAGGTTTTCGATAAAGTTTTTTATCTGGGCCCGCACCCGGCGGTAATGGCCCATGGCCTCTTCCTCGTTCGCGGCGTTTTGGGCGAGCACGGGAGGGTCCTCGAAACCCCTGTGAATCAGCCTCGTTTTGGCAGGAAAATACGGGCAGGCCTCACGGGCATTGTCGCAAAGCGTCACCACGTAGTCGAACTCCATCGTCCCGAGGTCAGCCACATCCTTCGATTTCTGCCCCGAGATATCGATCCCGACCTCACGCATGGCTTTAACGGCCCTGGCGTCAACCCCTTTGGGTTCCACCCCGGCGGAAAAGAGCTCGAAAATTTCCGATTGCAGACGCCGGGTCCAGCCCTCGGCCATCTGGCTTCGGCATGAATTGCCGGTGCATAAAAACAGGACACGTTTTTTTTCGGTCATTGTCCTCTCCCTCCGCTGCGGGTTAAATTTAGAGAGCGTTACAGCGCTGATACAAAAGGTGTCAGAATGAACCACACCCCCAGCATCGCGATTACGGCCCCGGCGCCCTTGCGGAACCACACGCCTGCCCCCTGCCATCCGCCGCTCTGAAGCAGCCTCTTGACGGCCGCGGTCGAACTTCCGGCAACCGCGATCGGAATGCAGTGCCCAATTCCGAACAGAATTATGAAAAGGATGCCTGTGGCAATCTGTTTCTGGACGGTGATGATCGCAAGGATCGGGGCGATGAACCCGAAGGTGCAGGTCCCCGAAAGCACCCCGTAGGCAAGGCCGAGAATAAAAGCCCCGCCCAGCCCCTGAACCTTGAGCCTACCGAGAAGGCTTCCAGAC